>CAZJYF010000019.1:0-18498 GCA_964549665.1 uncultured Saprospiraceae bacterium | reverse complement strand
ATTTAGTGAAAGTAGAAGAGCTTTAGAAATGTTTTGAAGTTCAGGCTTTGATGAATTCATTAAGGACTCAAAGTGCGAACCTCAAATTACAAATTTCCGAAAATGGAACTCCACAATTTAAAGCCTGCAAAAGGTTCGATAAAGAAAAGAAAAAGAATTGCAAGAGGGCAAGGATCCGGTAAAGGCGGGACAGCTACGCGCGGGCATAAAGGACAAAAATCGCGTTCCGGTTACAGCAGGAAACGAAACTTTGAGGGGGGGCAAATGCCGCTTCAAATGAGGTTGCCCAAGCGCGGTTTTAAGAATCCAAACCGGGTGGAATTTGTCGCCATCAACCTGGACCGGTTGCAGGCAATTGCCGACAAATACAACTTGAAAACTATTACCATAAATGAGCTGGTGTCTAATGGCATCGTTCGCAAAACCGACAGAGTGAAAATTCTGGGGAGGGGAGAATTGACTACTGCATTAACTGTTTCGGCACATGCCATTTCGGCCGCTGCCGAAAAAGCTATTGAGGAAAAAGGGGGGCAAGTTAGTATCATCTAAATTAGACTAATGAAAAAGCTATTGACCACGCTTCAGAATATCTGGAAGATTAAAGAACTGAGAAATCGCATTCTTTTCACTTTCGGAATGTTGGCTATTTACAGGTTGGGTTCGTTTATTGTTTTGCCCGGTGTTATACCCTCCCTCTTAGACAATTCGCAGTCGGGGAATGCGCCAAATGACCTTTTGGGGCTTATCAATATGTTTACAGGTGGTGCTTTTAAAAATGCCGCCGTTTTTGCGCTGGGGATCATGCCTTACATTACGGCATCGATTATCGTGCAATTGTTGGGGTTTGCCATGCCTTATTTCCAACGGTTACAACAAAGGGAAGGAGAATCGGGCAGGAAAAAGCTCAACCAAATAACACGTTTTTTGACCTTGGCCATTTGTTTGGTCCAAGGAGGAGGATATCTTACCTACTTGCGGTCGCAAGGGGCTGTCGACCCCAATCTTCCAGCGGGCATTTTCTGGTTTTCCAATATTATTATTCTTTCTGCAGGAACCATTTTTGCCATGTGGCTGGGAGAACGGATTACAGATAAAGGCATCGGAAATGGCGTTTCTTTGCTGATTACTGTGGGTATTATTGCCAAGTTGCCGCTATCCTTTTTCTCTGAATTTCAGTTGCAGTTGGCGAGTAACGGGATAATCTTATTTGTGGTGGAATTGGCCATACTATTCGTAGTGGTGATGGCAACCGTGATGGTTGTTCAAGGGGTCAGAAGAGTGCCGATTCAGTTCGCCAAACGGATGGTTGGTCGAGGGGCAAATGCCATGCCTGCTGCGGGCATCCGCGATTATATTCCCATCAAGGTGAATGCGGCGGGGGTGATGCCAATCATTTTTGCACAAGCTTTGATGTTCATGCCCGCAACGGTCGCACAATTTATAGCTGGCGACAATGCATCTTTGGCGGCCAACCCGATATTGCAATCCCTGATGAGTCCTTATTCAATGACATCAAGTGCTATCACCTTCGTTTTAGTCGTTTTATTTACTTATGTTTATACGGCTTTGATGGTCAATCCGACCCAATACGCAGAATATCTGAAGCGCCAAAATGCTTTCATACCGGGCATCAAACCGGGCAAAGCAACGGCTGATTTTATCGATGCCGTGACGACTCGAATTACCCTTCCCGGTTCTATTTTTTTGGGACTAATTGCCATTCTTCCCGCCTTTGCGGTATTGGCAGGGGTGAATTCAGCCTTTGCAAGATTTTTTGGAGGAACTTCCTTGTTGATTCTGGTCGCCGTTGTTTTGGATACTTTACAACAAATCGAGAGTCATTTGCTGATGCGGCGTTATGACGGTTTAGTCAAGTCCGGGAAAATCCAAGGGCGTAGCCGAATGCAGGGTATTGGGGCGAGTATGTAAGAAAATATACCTCGGTGTGAAATAAAGATGAGTTCTACTTTCGGACTTTTGTCCCAACCTTCGGGCTAAAGTACAATTTGTCAGAATTAGGAATAGCAGGAAGTCGTGCTACGAGTGCAAAATGGTTGAAAAAAGTTGAACCGGAAAAATCATAAACCCATTGCCTCGCAGCACGGCTTTTTTGGTTCGACCCATTTGGATAGCAGGTGTTTGTTTGGCAAAATATCTTCCATCTGCCGTATGGTTCTGTGCAAATGGAAATCAAGAGTTAGCGAGATTCAATAATTTGTTGCTGCCTGTTTTTTAAAAATAACCAATCGGATTTTTTGAAAATGATTTTTTATAAAACAGATGAAGAAATAGAACTATTGAGAGAAGCCAACCTGCTTGTTTCAAAAGTTTTGACCCATCTTGCCACTCGGATTCGTCCAGGGATATGCGGTGAAGTGTTGGACAGGGAAGCAGAGGAATTAATTCGTGACCATCATGCCCTCCCTGCCTTCAAAGGGTACCGGGATTTTCCTTCCACCCTCTGCATTTCTCCCAACGAAAACGTGGTTCATGGAATCCCTTCCAAAAGGGAATTTCAGGATGGGGAAATCGTATCTGTCGATTGTGGAACATTTCTGAACGGCTTTCACGGCGACGCTGCCTTCACTTATGCACTCGGCGAAGTAGATGAAGAGGTGATGAATTTGTTGAGGGTGACCAAGACTTCTCTGTACCGCGGCATCGATGTTGCTGTCGTCGGAAAGCGAATCGGGGATATTGGTTTTGCAATTCAAAATTATGTGGAGAGAGAAAATAAGTATTCCGTTGTAAAAGAATTAGTTGGGCATGGCGTAGGAAAAGATTTGCACGAAGACCCGGAGGTTCCCAATTATGGAAAACGGGGCAAAGGAATAAAACTTAAAGATGGGTTAGTCATTGCGATTGAACCTATGGTAAATCTAGGCAAAAGAGAAGTGAAGCAAATGAAAGATGGTTGGACAATTTACACCAAAGACAAAAAACCATCTGCCCATTTTGAACACACCGTGGCTGTTCGCCGGAATAAGGCCGACATCCTTTCTGACCATTCTATGATTGAAGAAGCAATCAAGAAAAATCCAGCACTACGGTCGGTTGAAATTATGGATTTTGCAGTTTGAGCTTGTAGGCATTAGCTAAGTGGCCGAACTGAAAAGAAAAGAGGTTTGGTGGGCAAAGGTCTGCCTGCGGTTGGGTTTAATTGAATGCTGGCTGTGTAATGTTTTGAAAATTGATTGAAGAGGAAGATGTGATTTTGTTGCCTGGCTTTTGAGTAAAAATATTTCCCCTCCCCGCTTAAAGGAAATAATTAATTTTTCGTACCTTTGCCGACCGAAATTTTGAGTATGTCAAAAAAGAATTTAATCAAACAAGATGGCACCATTACCGAAGCCCTATCCAACGCCATGTTTCGGGTTGAATTGGAAAATGGCCACTTGATTGTTGCAACTATTTCGGGCAAGATGAGGATGAATTATATCCGCATTCTTCCGGGAGACAAAGTGGCGGTGGAGATGTCGCCTTATGATTTGACACGGGGTAGGATAACGTATCGATACAAATAAATATTATTGGCTTTTGGCATTGGTACTTTGGCAATTGAGGGTCCATTTTTCAGCATCAAGAAGCTTTGTTTTTAGCAATTCAGCAAAATAATTTTCTTTAAATAGGACCTTTCTTGTCTTGAGTCTTAAAATTAAAACTTTAGAATATTATGAAAGTCAAAGCATCCGTAAAAAAGCGTTCTGTCGACTGCAAGATTGTTAGAAGGAAAGGCAGGGTTTACATTATCAACAAAAAGAATCCAAAGTTTAAACAACGGCAAGGTTAATTCAATTTATGAATTATGCCGGACGATTTGCCTTTGAGTTTAAAGGTGTCACCAAAGGGGAAATCCAAAATCAAAATCGTTCTGCATGAACCTAAAATAAAAAATCGAAAATGGCTCGTATAGTAGGTGTTGATTTGCCAAACAATAAAAGAGGCGTAATAGGCTTAACCTATATTTTTGGTATTGGTAAATCCAAAGCGCAGGAAATTCTCGAAAAAGCAGGGATAGGAATAGATGTCAAGGTGCAGGATTGGTCGGATGACAATGTGACTACCTTGGCTCAAATCATTCAGAATGATTATAAAGTGGAGGGGGAATTGCGTTCGGAGGTGCAAATGAATATAAAGCGCTTGATGGACATTGGCTGCTACCGGGGTTTGCGCCACAGAAAAGGATTGCCGGTGCGCGGGCAACGCACGCGAACCAATGCTAGAACCCGCAAAGGAAAGCGTAAAACCGTTGCCAATAAAAAGAAAGCGACCAAATAAGTAATCATCGGTCATTTGGGAAAATAGCTGATGACCATTTGTTTGGGAAATATAAAGTTTTTGAATGCTGACATCAGGTTACCAATTAAGTTTTTTATTCAAAGTTCAGGTAGTTGAGAGGATCCCAAATTCTACTATCTAACTCTGTTAACACTAAGTTTTGAAATGGCAAAAGGAAAAGTAAAAGTCAGGGGAAAGAAAAGAAAGGTTCGGGTTGAACCGGAAGGCTATGTCTATATAAAAGCAAGCTTCAATAATATTATCATTTCATTGGCCAATAAAAAAGGGCAGGTGATTTCGTGGGCCTCTGCAGGAAAAGCAGGTTTTCGCGGCTCAAAGAAAAACACCCCCTATGCCGCCCAAATTGCGGCTACCGACGCAGCGCGGGTCGCTTATGATGCTGGTTTGCGAACGGTGGAAGTATTCGTCAAAGGTCCTGGTTCGGGCCGGGAAGCTGCAATTCGAGCGATTGACTCCAATGGCATCAAAGTTACTAAAATTCGGGACGTCACTCCTATTCCACATAATGGATGCCGTCCTCCAAAGCGGAGAAGGGTGTAGAGGATTGGATGGAGGAATGAAATTTTTATCCACCACTCAATTCCCAATTCCCAAATTGTAAAATATAAATTAAAAAATGGCAAGATACAGAGGACCTAAAGCAAAAAAAGCAAGGGCATTCGGCGAGCCGATTTTTGGCTTTAGTAAAGCTTTTGAAAAGAAAAAATACAAGCCGGGGATGCACGGCAACTCCAGGCGAAGAAGGCAAAAGTCTGACTATGCCCTACAGTTGATGGAAAAGCAAAAAGCCAAATACACTTACGGTGTATTGGAACGGCAGTTTGCAAATTTATTTGAAAAAGCAAGCCACAAAAAAGGCGTTACAGGAGAAGTTTTGCTTCAATTCTTAGAAGCGCGCTTAGATAATACTATTTTCCGACTCGGTATCGCCCCAACTCGTCGCGCTGCCCGCCAATTAGTTTCGCATAAGCACATTACTGTAAATGGCGTGATAACGAACATTCCTTCTGCTCATCTTCGTCCGGGAGATTTAGTAGCCGTAAAAGGTAAATCTAGGAAGTTGCAAACTGTAAAGGAAAGCGTGGAAGGGAAATCCGACGTTCGTAAATTTGGGTGGTTGGAGTTCAACCCGGAAAAGATGCAGGGCGTTTTTTTGAATTATCCCGAGCGCGAACAAATTCCGGAAAAAATCAATGAGCAATTGATTGTAGAACTTTATTCGAAATAAAGGAATTTAATTTCAGCCATTTTCTGAAGGTCCGCCTTTGGGTAAAATTGGCTGAAAATCAATTTTTTGTATCGCCAGCGCTTGATCATCAGCCACATTGTTTTTCTTAATCCTATCAAAGTTGTAGCCAAAATATGAGTATCTTAAATTTCCAAAAGCCCGACAAAATTACCATGCAAAAAGCCAATGATTATGAAGGGCTTTTTGAATTCAAACCACTAGAACCGGGCTTTGGGCAAACTGTCGGCAATTCTCTGCGGCGCGTTTTGCTTTCCTCTTTGGAAGGCTTTGCGATTTCTGCTGTGCGTATTGCAGGAGTTGACCACGAGTTCTCCACCATTCGGGGGGTAGTCGAAGATGTCGTTGACATCATTATGAATTTGAAACAGATACGATTGAAGCAATTGATTCAGGATGATGAGATAGCCACCGAAAAGATTTATTTGACCATTAACGGCAAGGAAATTTTTGTGGCAGGAGATATAGAGGAACAAACGAATGTTTTCAAAGTGATGAACCCGGAATTGCCCATTTGCCACATGGAACCTTTTGTGAATCTGGAAATGGAACTCACCGTTACAAAGGGCCGGGGATATGTTCCTGCTGATGAGAACCTTCCCAAAGATGCGCCCATTGGCGTTATTCCCATCGATGCTATTTACACGCCAATAAAGAACGTGGCGTACCGGGTCGAAAATACGCGGGTAGGACAACGTACGGACTACGAAAAACTGTCCATTGAATTGAAAACAGACGGCACGATTCACCCGGAGGAAGCCATCAAAGAAGCTTCCCGGATTATGATACAGCATCTGATGCTCATCACGGATGAAAATATCACCTTCGACGACGCCGTCAGCCGTCAGGACGATATCGTGGATGAACACATCCTCCACATGCGCAAGTTGTTGAAGACTTCGCTGGAGGACCTCGATTTGTCGGTCCGGGCATACAACTGCCTCAAAGCTGCTAAAATCAATACCCTCGCCGAGTTGGTGAAATACGATACACATGAATTATTGAAATTCAGGAACTTCGGAAAAAAATCCCTCGTCGAAATTGAAGAATTGCTACAGGACAAGGGATTGACTTTTGGGATGGATTTGTCCAAGTACAAATTGGACGAAGACTAAGGGAAATGTAAAATTTAAAAGTGCTGATATTCAGTATTTTAGCTCAATAAATTGTTCATTTTATTTTCACAGGTTTACTTAGTATCAGGAAATAAAATCTGTTGCAATTACTGAAGGAAGTGAGAAAGAGTAGGAATCAGCCTCCAAAGGCAAACTCAAGCGCTCACTATACCGGTGTTGCGAGGTTAATCAATAAAAAAATATAGAAAATGCGTCACGGCAAGAAATTCAACCATTTGGGCAGAAAGGCAGCTCATCGCAAAGCGTTGCTGCGCAATTTAGCTATTTCTCTCATTGAGCACAAACGCATCAATACTACCCTGGCAAAAGCGAAAGCCTTGCGGCGTTTTATTGAACCGCTTGTTACGAAAGGGAAGTCGAATACTACCCACTCGCGCAGGGTCGTGTTCAGTTATTTGCAAAACAAAGAAGCCATCAAGGAATTGTTTGGAACCATTGCAGAGAAGGTAGGCGACCGGCCTGGAGGTTATGTGCGTGTCATTCGCACCGGTTTTCGATTGGGGGATGGAGCTGCTACGGCAATGATTGAATTTGTGGATTTCAATGAAGTGTATTCTGGAAAATCAGGTTCCGGCGAAAGCGAAAAAGCCGGTAAAAAACGGCGTCGCCGACGACGAAAAGGAGGAGGAGACGCTGAAACGACTGCTCCCGCAGTGGCCACGGTGGTTGGTGATGAAGAAGAATAGGTGTGGGAAGCTAATTCCCTGGACAATATAACAAAAGGGCGATGCGCATGATGGCGTATCACCCTTTTTGCTGTATTGAACTACTAATTCACATGGGCATGCCTAAAATATTTGTGTCGAGAATCCTTCCTGAGATTGCCGTTGAACTGTTGAAAGAAGCTGGCTTCTCGGTCACTTCATGGAGTGAAGATAGACCTATGTCGCAGGAGGAACTTATTGAAAAGGTAAAGGAACACCATGCTTTACTTTGTACGGGAGGAGATGAAATAGATGCTAAATTTCTAGATGAATGTTCTCATTTGGATATAATCTCACAATACGCCGTTGGCTATGACAATATAGATGTTTTGACAGCGACCCAGTTTGGAATTGCAATAGGGAATACGCCTGGTGCGATGAGTGATTCAACAGCCGATATTGCTTTCGGATTAATGATCGCCACTTCCAGAAAAATGGTCTATTTGCACAAAACGATTATAAATGGAGGCTGGCAGTATTTTCGTCCCAAAGCCAATCTTGGCGTAGAGTTAAAAAACAAAACGCTTGGAATTTTTGGTCTTGGGCGGATTGGCTTGGAAATGGCAAAGCGTTGCAAAGGCGCCTACGACATGGAAATTTTATATCACAATCGCCGGCCCAATCCGAATGCTGAAAAACAAATAGATGCCAAATGGGTAGACTTTGACTCTTTGCTAAAACAAAGCGATGTTCTTTCAGTCCATTGTTCTCTAAATGAGGAGACGAGTGAGATTTTTAACAAGGCGGCATTCAATCGAATGAAACCATTTGCCATTTTTATAAACACCTCGCGAGGCTTGGTTCACAATGAGCTTGATTTGATTGAAGCCCTCCAATCCGGTTCGATTTGGGGGGCAGGTCTCGATGTGACAAATCCTGAACCTATGGCTTACGATAATCCTTTATTATCCATGGAGAATGTGACCGTTTTGCCACACATTGGTTCGGGAACCGTTGAAGCGAGGGATGAAATGGCAAGATTAGCGGCTCAAAATATTATCGAGTTTTATAAAAACAACAGCGTTCCTAATATAGTGAACCCGGAAGTATTCCCCAAAGGATGACGGCATTCCTCAATTTTTTAATCAAATACGTTGTGCACCTGCACTTGTACATTAGTTTGAACAAAAAAATATCGGCAATAGAATTAGCGGATTTCATGCTTCCAAAAAAGTAATTCTGTACCAAGTTTGGTCCAAATTCAATCATTCTCCTTTCTGGAAAATACTTACATTTGGGTTTTACATTTTTTCCTGCCCTCACGCCTTAGCCAATCAATAACCATTTTTGACAATATTTATTCGGCAGCTTACATTCAGGGGAAGGGCAAGTTTGGCCTTATTGAAAGCGCTACCGGATCCATTTTGAGATGAGCAAAATTGAGGTTGTTTCATGAATCGAATCAAGGACTTCAGATTTTTGTCGATTCTTATTGGTCTGCTTCTTTTTCCCTCGTTCGGAAAAATAATCGCCCAATTCCAATTGAATGGTACCGCTTTTCAAGTCAATGACAGTTGTTATCAATTGACCCCTGCCACCAATTTCGTAGCAGGGTCCATCTGGAATCTGGACAAAATAAATTTGAACGAATCCTTTCAGGTTATCATGGACCTGAATTTCGGCTGCAAAGACCTGGACGGTGCCGACGGGATTGTTTTTGGCTTTCAGCCGGTGAGTACATCTATTGGGGAGGCTGGCGAAGGCATTGGTTTTCAGGGAGTTGTTCCTTCCATTGGAATCGAGTTCGACACCTGGCAAAATTTCAATCTTTTTGACCCGGAATTTGACCACATAGCCATTGTTCGAAATGGGGATTTGAACCACAACACGTCCAATACGGTGGCGGGGCCGGTGCAGGCCAATGTTTCGAATCCAAATATCGAGGACTGCAATTTCCACGCCTTGCGCGTAAATTGGGATGCGGCGAAGCATCTGTTGGAAGTGTTTTTCGATTGTAACCTCCGCTTGTCTTTTACAGGCGACATCGTGAACGATATTTTCAACGGCGACCCAAATGTATTTTGGGGCTTCACCTCCGCAACTGGTGGGGCAAACAATGTGCAGGAAGTCTGTTTCAGCTACACGACTTTCCTGAATGGTTTTGAAGATGTGACCATTTGTCCGGGGGGTCAATTTAAGTTGAATGTAAGCGGTGGCGTGTCGTACAAATGGACGCCAAGCACGGGCTTGAGTAACCCCAACATCCCCGACCCGATTGCTGCCCCCGACGAAACCACCACCTATTCCGTGGAAGTGCAGGACGATTGCGGAAACCCCTTTTTCGACACCATCACCGTAGCCATCGACGGCGATACCGTATTTTTTGATTTGGGTGTGGACACTACGGTCTGCGAAGGGCAGCGCCCAATATTGGATGCCACTTCTTTTGGCAACGACACCGTTACCTACATTTGGTCGAACGGCTTCACTCAACCCACTTTCGATATCGATTCTTCAGGGCTTTACGCCGTAACGGTCACCGTTGACCAATTCTGCGTTTCCGACGACCGGGTGAATATTGATTTTTTGCCTTTGCCCAAAGTAGCGCTTGGTCGGGATACCACTTTGTGTTTTGACCAAAGTTTGTCGTTGGATGCCAGTTTTCCGGGGGCTACCTATCTTTGGCAGGACAGCTCAATATCGCCGGAGTTGCTGGTTTTTAAGGAGGGCTTATATTCCGTGGAAGTATCCAGTTTTTGTGGGGTAGTCGAAGATGAAATTTTGGTTGGCTTCGAAGATTGTCAGCAGGTTTATTTTCCCAACGCGTTCTCCCCCAACGCCGATGGGGTAAATGATTACTTTCTTCCATTCGATGGCGGTGATGTTACGGAAATAACGGTATTCAAAGTTTTCAATCGCTGGGGTTCGCTGGTTTTCGAAGCGAGTGGCTTTCTGCCAAACGATACCACCTTTGGCTGGGATGGCACTTTTCGGGGAAAAGATGCCGACGCGGGCGTTTATGCCTGGTTTGCGGAGGTCGTTTTTCGCAATGGAAAAAGGGAGTTGCGGAGAGGAGATGTGACACTTCTGAGGTAGCGGGATGATGATGATTTCCCAATTTTCGGGGTTTTGTTAATTTCCCATCGAAGCTAGTACTTTCCAATGATTGCAAAATTATAAAAATGAACCCACTTAAAATTATAGGCTTCTTTACCTTGATAGCTCCCTTCCTGCTTTTCGGCTGTCAAAACGAAAGGTCTATCTCCGACCTGGAAAAACAATTCCAGAAAGAATTTAAAAAAGAGGAAGGCACCTTCGCCCTGGCTTTTAAAGACCTCTCCACTGGGGAGGAATTGTTGATAAATGCGAAGGAAAACTTCCACGCAGCCAGCACCATGAAAACACCGGTGCTCATCGAGCTTTATAAGCAGGCACAGGAAGGAAGGTTTTCTCTGACGGATTCCGTTTTTGTTAGAAACGAGTTTCACAGCATTGTGGATAGCAGTGTTTACCACCTGAATGTGGATGATGACAGCGAATCCGAATTGTATTCCAAAATTGGAACCAAACGAAGCATAGCCGACCTGGCTTATGACATGATTATCTCCAGCAGCAACCTCGCCACCAATGTACTCATCGAATTGGTAGATGCCAAAAAAGTGACCCAAAGCATGCGTGAATTTGGGGCACCCGCTATCCAAGTTCTTAGAGGGGTAGAAGACATTAAGGCTTTTGATTTGGGCAGGAATAATACGACCACAGCCTATGATTTGATGGTGATTTTTGAAAAACTCGCAAAAGGAGAAGCGGTAAGCAAAGAAGCCTCGATGGCGATGATTGCCATTTTATTGGACCAAAAGTTCAACGATATTATTCCAGCCCTTTTGCCTAAGGAAGTAAAGGTTGCCCACAAAACCGGCTCCATTATGGGGGTTCATCACGATTCGGGAATTGTTTTTTTACCCGATGGTCGCAAATATGTACTCGTCTTGTTGTCCAAAGAATTGAAAAATTTTGATGAAGGAACTTCCCTTTTGGCTCGCGTTTCCGGAATGGTTTATTCTTACCTGAATTGATGGTTGGAAAAGGTCTTGAGGTGACGCCTTCGAGCGAAGGAAATAGCGGGAGGCAGGAAGGTGTTGCCTCAAGACCGGACGAACATTTTCGCCTTTTCAAGAAAAAGAATCCTCTACCTGATAATTCTGAAGATTTTGGGAGAAAGGGTTTTAATGGTTAGGAAGCGGTCTTGAGGCAACACCTTCTTGCCTACCCCCACCATCTTCGCTCGAAGGCGTCACCTCAAGACCACTTCCTGTTTATTCAAAAGATTATTGCATTTTTTTAAGGGTAAATAATGACGCTTTTGGGTAGATAATTATTTGCTTGGTAAACACTTTTTAGGAGATAAAAAATATGCGCCGAAATTGATTTACCGTACTTCGCCCCGCAATTTTACGCAAACAGGGAATTTTATTAATATTCCCCTTTATGCGAGTTTTTTAATGGGGGATGAGGCAGTGCCACCAAACGTTTTTTGGCTAAAAGCATAATAAATAAGTTGTTATAGCTAAATTGAGATTTAATTTTAGCTATAACACTATTTTTTTTACCTTTACAGCCAAATTGAATTCCTAATGATTCAGTTAATTGGAAGGCAAAAGGAAATAAAGAAACTGAAAGCCTTGTTGGCATCGGGTAGATCAGAATTCTGCGCCATATATGGACGCAGAAGGGTGGGGAAAACCTTTTTGGTTCGGGAAGTATTTGAGAACCGGTTTTCATTTCAATTGACGGGAATGGCAAACGTGGGTATGAAACAGCAATTGAGCCAGTTCCATGCAGAATTAGTCAGGCACTTTCCGGGAAGGGCTGAGATAATACCCGCACAAGATTGGTTTACGGCATTTCGGCAACTTATCTCACTGCTGGAAAATCAAAAAACGAAGGGAAAAAAAATTGTGTTTCTCGATGAATTACCGTGGTTGGATACTCGTGGTTCAAAATTCTTATCGGGGCTGGAGCATTTTTGGAACAGTTGGGCAAGCGCCAGAAACGATATTTTGTTGATAGTCTGCGGTTCGGCAGCTTCATGGATGATAAGCAACCTGATAAACAACAGAGGCGGACTGCACAACAGGGTTACGGACAGAATTAAACTCGAACCTTTTCGCCTCACTGAAACCGAGCAGTTCCTGAAAAACAAAAAGGTGGCCTATGACAGGTATCAAATCATTCTACTTTACATGGTGTTTGGTGGCATTCCCTTCTACCTCGAACGGATAGACCCGGGGTTGAGCGCTGCCCAAAATATCAACGAGCTTTGTTTTGAAAGAAATGCTCCTTTCAGGGATGAATACCTCAATTTGTACGCCTCCTTGTTCAGGAAATCAGAAAAGCACGTTGCAATCATTGAGGCTCTGGCAAAAAGGAATAAAGGATTGAGCCGGGATGAAATAATCAAATTATCAAAGTTACCAAATGGAGGGAGTCTGAGCCGTATTTTAAAAGAACTCGAAGAAAGCAGTTTCATCCGGCGTTATCGCTCATTTGGGAAAAGGGAGAAAAACAGCTTGTACCAGTTGGTAGATATGTATTCTCTTTTCTATCTGAACTTCATTGAAAAATCAAGCCCCGATGATGAAAATTTTTGGGTCAATGCCATCGAATCACCCCGGTTCAGGGCATGGAGTGGTTATGCCTTCGAGATGGTTTGCCTGCACCACGTCCAGGAAATTAAAGAGGCGCTTGGCATCAGCGGTGTTCAGACATCGGTTTCTTCCTGGTTTTCCGAAAAAGCACAAATAGATTTACTGATTGACCGGAAAGACCAGGTAATCAATCTTTGTGAAATGAAATTTTGCCAACACTCTTTCACCATTGACAAAAAACAGGCTGAAAACCTGAGAAATAAAATCGGTAATTTCAAAGAGCTTGCCAGAACAAAAAAAACCATTTTTCTTACCCTAATTACCACTTATGGCATTTCCAACAACCGCTATGCAAGCATGGTGCAAAATGATTTATCGATGGAAGTGCTTTTTGGAAAGTGAAAAGCCCGAGCTAGATGTTCTCAAGTCACCAGACTTAGATGGGTTAGTGCTCCCAGCACTTCAAGTGCTGGGAGCATTTGCTTGCTTGAACCAACATCAAAACGGCTCCCTTTTGGCAACCCTATTGGAATATGGTGATTATTCTTAATTTTGTCTAAAACTCACAATCCTGAATCAATGCCGCCTGAACAAAAGCACGTTGGCCGTTTCACTAAAAAAACGAATGACCCACCTCGCGGGAATAATTACCTCATTGCCATCGCCATTGATAAATACAAGCACGCGCCTCCTTTGTCCAATTGTGTTCGTGATGCTGAAGACTTTATCCAAATCCTGACTTCCAAATACGATTTTGAACAGAAAAAGGACGGGCAGCAACTCATCTTTACCCTTTTTAATGAGCAAGCCACCCGCAAAAACATCCTCAAAAACTCGGGGAATTAAAACGTCAAATAAAGTCTTCCGATAATTTCATCCTCTATTATTCGGGGAAAATGGTGAGAAAGAGGGCGATACCGAATTTTGGGTGCCCTTTGAAGCCCATCCTGAAGAAGATGATGAATTCGTTTCGACCCACGACATCACCGACCGGCTTGATGACATCGAAAGTTTTCATACCTTTTTACTGGTGGATGCCTGTTTTGCCGGTTCGCTTTTTTCCACCCCCAAGAGCGTAAAAAAAGGATCTGAAACCAAACCCTCCCGGTGGGGATTGGCGGCAAGTCACTCCAGGGAAGTTGCCCTCGACGGCCGCCCCGGCGAGAATAGCCCTTTTGCAAGCAGGCTGCTCAAAATATTGCGCGATAACAGCACCGACCTCGGCATTCAAAAACTATGTGGCATCCTCATCGAAGAAGTTGAAAGGGTGACCAATCAAAAACAATCCCCCGTTTTTCAACCGCTCAACGTGAAAGGGCACGAACTCGGTCAATACGTCTTTCACCTCAAAATTTTTGATGAGGAAGCAATATTGGTTGAAGAAATAGAAGAATCCATAAAAGAAGAGGTTGGGAAATTTATTGAAAAAGGCAATTACAGGAATGCACAAAGACATTTAAAAGTGTTATTGACAGAAGTCAAAGAAGAATTAAAAAATGAAAAATACACAAGCAGCTTAATCAAAAAAATTGAAACAAGTTTAAATTTCTGCCAAAACTTTCCCTAATACAAACCCATTGTCGAAAAAATTCTAAAAAAACAATTTGAACAAAAAATTGAATCTGCCAATAATACAATCGCCATAAAAGAAGAAGAACTCAAAACACTTAAACAAAGATTAAGCGGCACAGAAAGTAAGTATGGAACTCAAATCAAGAAGCTAAGCGATGATATTGAAGCGAAAAAGAAAGAAATAGCGACGTTGAAGGAAGCATTGAAAAAGAAAGAACCAGAAATTAAAAACCTACAAAAGATTATTAACCAAGACTTAGAAATTTACAAAAAAGCCCAATTTGAACTAAGCAAGCTGCAAAAAGCAAATCAACTAAAGGATGTGCAAATTACAAGGCTAAAAAAATCAAATGACGAATTAACTAATACAGCTAATGTCATATCAGGAAATATCACTAAAAGCGACAATAGAAGATGGAAACGTCTATTTCAAGTAGCAAAAGAATTAGATGTAGGGACCTCGGCTATTGTAGAGCATCTTCTCAATAGCGGTTTTGAAATTGAAAACCGTCCGACTGTGAAGATTACCGAGGAAATGGAGGCTGAATTGTTGAAAGAATTTTCTAAATTGATTGCTATCAAAGAACAAGCTGGCCTGCCTATCATGGGGGACCTTCAAAGAATAAAAGTCCGTGACCTCAACTTCGATATAGTCTTCGTCAAAGGAGGCACTTTCCAAATGGGAAGTGAGGAAAATGATGCTTATGATTCAGAGAAACCTGTTCACGAGGTAACTCTTTCAGATTATTACATTGGAAAATATCCTGTCACGCAAGAATTATTTAGTTCTGTAATGGACAAGAACCCAAGCTACTTCAAAGGAGATAAGTTGCCTGTTGAAAGGGTTTCGTGGAATGTTGCAAATGAATTTATCAATAAGCTAAACAAAGAAACAGGTAAAAATTATCGATTACCTACCGAAGCCGAGTGGGAATTTGCAGCTCGGGGCGGTAATAAAAGCGGAAACTTCAAATATGCCGGCACCGATAATTTGGAGGAAGTGGGGTGGTATTCTCAAAACTCAAAGGACAAAACACATCCGGTTGGCGAAAAAAGTCCAAATGAATTGGGCATTTGCGATATGAGTGGCAATGTATGGGAGTGGTGCAATGATAGGTTTGGTGGTTATGACGGCAGGCCGCAAACAAATCCACAATGTCCTGAAACTGGCTCTTATCGCGTGACACGCGGCGGTAGTTGAAAAGAACTTGCGCAGTTCTGTCGGGCGTCGTATCGCAATCGCAGCATGCCCGACTACTTCCCCAATTTCATGGGCTTCCGCCTTGTCCATGATTAGGGAGGCTCATCCATTCTTTTTTTAGCAAACGGAATCGAATGTGTGAAGGTCTTGAGGTGACGCCTTCGAGCTAAGGAAATAGCGGGAGGCAGGAAGGTGTTGCCTCAAGACCGGACGAACATTTTCGCCTTTTCAAGAAAAAGAAACCTCTCCCTGCTAATCCTACAGGTTTTGGGAGGAAGGGTTTTACTGGTTAGGAACCAGTCTTGAGGCAACACCTTCCTCCCTCCCCTCGCCATCTTCTCCCGAAGGCGTCACCTCAAGACCTTACAAAACACCGAAAAAGTTAATACGATTCTTATATTTGCACTTAATGGCGCGCAAATTTCCTTTTTTTCGTCAACTTGATGCAATGGACTGCGGTCCTACTTGCCTTCGCATGGTCGCTCAATATTACGGGCGGCATTATTCGTTGCAGTTTTTGCGCGAGCGCAGTTACATTGACCGGGAGGGGGTTTCTTTGGAGGGCATCAGCGAGGCAGCGGAGAGCATCGGAATGCGGACGTTGGCGGTAAAGGTTCCTTTCCAAAGCGAGGATTCGGAGGAAGTATCTTTCAAGAGCGTGCCTTTGCCCTGTGTCGTTCATTGGGATCAGAACCATTTCGTAGTTGCACACAAGGTATCGAAAAAGCACGTATGGGTAGCCGACCCGGCAAAGACCAAACTGAAGCTGACGCACCGTGAATTTTCTCGCCACTGGATTAGTGACAACGGCAGCGGCGTCGCATTGCTTTTGGAAACGACCCCCGATTTTTACAAGCAGGAGGAGGAGAAAATTGACAAGTCCGGCTTTCGGTTTCTATTCCGGTATGTGACGCACTACCGGAAACTTCTCTGGCAATTGGTCTTGGGCTTGTTGTTGGGAAGCATTTTTCAACTCATTTTCCCGTTCCTGACCCAAGCCATCGTGGATGTCGGAATCGAGAACCAAGACATCAACTTCATCTGGCTCATTCTCGCCGGGCAGTTGATGCTTTTTCTCAGCCAGACGGGGGTTCAATTTATCCAAAACTGGATTCTTCTCCACATCGGTACGCGGGTGAACGTCTCCATCATTTCCGATTTTCTCATCAAATTGATGAAGCTGCCCATTGGTTATTTCGACGCTAAAATGACCGGCGATTTGCTCCAACGAATCGGCGACCATCGTCGCATCGAGACCTTCCTGACCACCTCCACTTTGAACGTCCTTTTTTCCCTGTTCAACATGCTGGTATTTGGGCTGGTATTGTTTATTTACAATCTCACCATTTTCTTTATTTTCGGGGTAGCCAGCATTTTATACGTTTTTTGGATTTCTATTTTTTTGAAAAAGAGAGCCGAGGTAGATTACATGCGCTTCCAGCAATTGGCCGACAATCAGAGCGCTTTGATTGAACTCATCCAGGGCATGCAGGAAATAAAATTGCAAACCAGCGAAAAAAAGCGCCGCTGGAAATGGGTGGACATTCAAGCCCGGCTTTTCCGCGCCAACATCAAGTCGCTCGCCATCACCCAATACCAGGATGCCGGGGCAAATTTCATTACCCACAGTAAAGATATCCTCATAACTATCATTGCCGCCAAGGCTGTCATCGATGGGCAAATGACGCTGGGAATGATGTTGGCGGTCATGTACATCATCGGGCAATTGAATGCCCCCTTACAGCAATTGATAAACTTTGTTCGGTCGGGGCAGGATGCCAAAATCAGTCTGGAACGGTTGGGCGAAATTCACAAAATGGAAAATGAAGAGGAACAAAATCATTCCCCTGACGCAGATTTCCTTCCAACGGAGTCGGACATCCATATCGAGGATTTGAGTTTTCAATACAACAAATTGTCCGATTTTGTCTTGAAAAACATCAACTTGAGTATCCTGCGGGGCAAGGTGACGGCTATCGTCGGCACGAGTGGCAGCGGGAAGACGACCCTCGTGAAACTATTGCTCGGTTTTTACAAACCAACCAAAGGCGCCATCCGGGTGGGCGGCATCCATCTCGGAAATATTTCGAACAAACTCTGGCGAAAGAGGTGCGGTGCCGTGATGCAAGATGGCTTTATTTTTTCCGATACCATCGCCAATAATATCGCGGAGAGCGAAGACCATGTCGATAGAACCAAGCTCTTAAAAGCTGTTCAAATAGCTCATATTCAGGAATTTATAGAAAATATGCCCCTCGGTTACAACACCATGGTAGGTGCCAAAGGCAATGGTTTGAGTCAGGGACAACGGCAGCGATTGCTCATCGCTCGTGCGGTATATAAAAACCCAGATTTCCTTTTTTTCGATGAAGCCACCAATGCCTTGGATACCCAAAACGAGCGGATTATCACACAAAATCTGGAGAAGTTTTTTCGGGGAAAAACCGTCATTGTCGTTGCCCACCGTTTGAGTACCGTGAAGGATGCCGACCAGATTGTGGTGCTGGAAAAAGGGGAATTGATTGAAAAAGGAACTCACGAGGAATTGACGGCTAAGCGCGGGGCCTATTACCGGCTTGTGAAGAATCAGTTGGAATTAGGGGCGTAGGTCAGTTGGCAGTCGGCAGTTGGCAATAAGCAGTTGGCAATAATTGTAAGGGTTTGATTTTCAAATTATTAGCTGTCGGTTTCTTCGAGGATGGTCGGTATTGAGGCATCACCTCGCTGCCATCGCCAAAGCCACCCCACCGAG
>CAZJYF010000018.1:6251-18858 GCA_964549665.1 uncultured Saprospiraceae bacterium | reverse complement strand
AGACCAAAAAGCTTTGAAGGGGGTGAGTTTGAAATTGTTTGAACAAACCGGCGATACCGAACGCTTGCTCGACACCATTACAAATCATGATGGTAACGATTTTAATTTCGAATTGAAAAAAGACAGGATTTACAGGCTGTTGGCTTCAAAAGAAGGCTTCGTGGATTTGGAAAATACGATCGACCTGACAGACCCGGCACTGACTCAAAATCGTTCCCTTAAAAGGGAACTATTCCTCCTCCCGACAGAGGTGAACCTACTTGCTACCACCTTTAACTCCAAGACTATGCGCCCTTTAAAAGATGCTGAAGTTCGATTGGTGGTGGACGGGCAAGAAGTTGAATATTACAATAACCAAAGTGGAAATGATTATCGGTTTAGCCTTCAGCGAGGCACTGACTATCAACTCATCGGCGCCAAAGTGGCCTACATCCCCGACACGGTGAATATTGATTTGGCGACGATAGGCGACTCGATGATTATTGAACGAAAACTATTTTTGCGACCTAAAGAAATCGAGGAGTTCCCCCCTCTATTGCTTTATTTTGACAATGACCAACCGGACCCCCGTAGGCGGAGACCTACCACGAACACAACCTATCAGGAGACTTATGTAAAATACATGGCTAGGAAAGAAGCGTTCAAAAAAGAATACGCAGGAGTGTTGGAAGGCAGGGATAGCTTCATTGCAGCGAACCGGATGGAAGCTTTTTTTGATAGAGAAGTCAAAAATGGTTTTTTGAGCTTGTCTGTCTTTTCCGAAAATCTGTTGTTGGCGTTGGAAGATGGCTTCAAAGTAGAGCTTGAAATTCAAGGTTTCACCAGCCCGCGGGCCAAAGCTGATTACAATGAATTGCTTTCTAAAAGGAGGGCGAATTGCCTGCGCAACTATTTTGAATCCTATAAGAATGGAGTCTTGAAACCCTATTTAGATTCGGGTCAAATGACGATGGTGGAAATCGGTTACGGAGAAAACCTGGCCCCCCAATTCATCAGTGACCGGCTTGACGATGAACGGGGTTCCATTTACAGCGTTGTGGCTTCCACGGAGCGAAAAGTTGCCATCATCGGTGCGAGAGTAAGCCCGAACAACTAATGCTTGAACGAGCTAATCATTGGAGCGTTAAAGCCGTCATTTCTGCCAAAAAAAGAAGAACCATTGGATATATACGGCGATAACCCTAGAATTGAATTTCAAATGAACCAAAAATTAACATATCGACTAAAATATCGAATAGCCTTGCCGCTTTTGTTGTGTCTCGGCATGCTACCTTGGCACCTTGAAGCATCTCATATTATTGGAGGTGAAATCCATTACCGCTGTATGGGAAATGACAATTATGAAATTTCACTAGATGTGTTCCGGGATTGCCACTTTGGACAGGCAGAATTTGACAACCCGGCTCATTTAGCCATTTTCTTTAAGACAGGTGCTTTATTCACGATACTGAATCTAGCGCCCCTGTCCATTGAACAACTTTCAGCTGATGTGAACGACCCTTGTTTATTCGTTCCTCCGGATGTATGCGTTGAAAGGGCCAGGTACAGAGTGGTCATTGCGTTACCATTTACACCCGGTGGATACAACATCGTTTACCAACGCTGCTGTCGAAACCAAACCATCACCAATATTCTGAATCCAACGGAAACCGGAGCAACCTACACCCTGCAACTTTCGCCAAAAGCGTTGCTCGAATGCAATAGCAGCCCCGTTTTTGAAACCTTTCCCCAGGTTTTTATTTGTGTCAACAAGCCCATCAGTTTTTTACATAACGCCTTTGACGTAGATGGCGATTCATTGGTTTATAAACTTTGCACCCCTTTGGCGGGTGCTAGTTTTGGCATACCACAGCCTGCCACTCCCGATCCGCCTCCCTACGATTCGGTCGTTTGGACGCCCGGCTTTGGGTTGGACAATATCCTTGGCAGCGACCCGCCCCTCCGAATCGATTCGCATACAGGTCTTTTAACTGGATTTCCCCACGTACAGGGGCAGTTCGTGGTGGGGGTTTGCGTCGAAGAATATCGCGATGGGGAGTTGCTTTCGGCTGTTCGGCGCGACTTTCAGTACAATGTAGGGCTGTGTGGCGAAATCCTCGCAAAATTTGAAGCCCCCCCTGCCCAATGCGACGACCTCAGCGTTCAGTTTCAAAATCAAAGCACCCTTTCCTCGAATTATCAATGGTATTTCAACTGGCCGGATTTGAGCCTTTCTTCTACCGAAGTCAACCCCGTTTTCACCTTCCCGGATACGGGCAGGTACGTCGTTGCCCTTATTGCAGAACCCAACAGTCAATGCGTGGACACCCTTCTAAAAGAAATTTTTTTACAATTCAATTCCCTTACCCCTGATTTTCAATCATCCGTGTTCGATTGTTCCGCAAATTCGGTTCTTGCATTGGAAGACCTCTCGGTGGATACTATTTCGCCTCCTTCCGTATGGAATTGGTCTGTCTTTTATGGAAATGATTCCCTGACGTCCACCGAACAAAATCCGTTTTTCGTCGTTCCCAATCCTTCCTCCGGGACCATTCGTCTAAGCGTCAGAAGTGTCAATGGCTGTGAACAAATAATTGAACAATCGTATAGCACGGATGGAATTAACCCCGCCGATGCGATTGCCGATCAAACGATTTGCCAGGGACAATCCGTTGGTTTAAACCCAAATAACGGAGCCGAAGGATTCGCTTTTCAATGGGCTGCCCCGGTTCCCGCCGCTGAGCAGAATGCCGTTAACCCTATCGTTTCTCCCCGGGCTACAACGACCTTTTCTGTCCTTATTTCTGCCCCGAACAATCTTTGTCAAACGACAAAAGAAGTGACAATTGAAGTTCTTCCCCTTCCGGAACTCAATTTCGAAACAGACGTGGATTGCGATGCTGTCACGGTCAATTTCACCAACCAAAGCATCAATGCCCCGTCCTTCATTTGGGATTTCGGCGATGGAACATCTAGTACGGAAGTGAATCCAACACATAGCTATGCCTCCCTTGGAACGTACACCGTCGCTTTGTTGGTAGGGACGGAGGCTTTATGCAGGGATACCCTTGTCAGGGAAATCACCCTGGTCGAAAAAGCCCTCGAAGCGGATTTTGCGTTCAATTATACAGACTGCTCAGAAGACCAGATTACCATTCAATTTTCAGATATCTCCTTGAATAGCCTTCAAAATACGGCACAATGGGAGTGGATATTTTCCGGTGCGGGTTCTTCCACCGAACCCAATCCTCTCCTTACCATTTCCAATCCTCAAACTCTAAATGTTCAACTGACCATCACGACAGAAGAGGGCTGCGTTTCTACCATTTCCAAAGACTTGGATATTCAATTCATCGAATTCAACTTTACAGATTCGGTGCTGACTTGTTGGAATGAACCGGTCGAATTGAACCCAAACGGCAATCCCGCCTACACCTACCTTTGGACGCCGGCGACGGGTTTGGATGACCCGACTAAGCCCAACCCGATTGCCCAACCATCTCAAACCACCATTTATACCGTATCCATCACCAGTATTGCTGCGGATACTTGTCAGCTTGTCAAACAAGTGATGGTTTTCGTTCCACCCCGAATCGACCTTCAGGCAAGTGATGCCCTCACGACCTGTGATGCAGACGTAAATTTGACAGCCTCAAGCAGCGTCCCCGTTGACTTCACCTGGTTCGATGCAAACGGCGTTTCAGTAGCAACGGGCAACACCCTTCCTGTTGCTGTTTCCGGCATTCAAACTTTCACCGTGGAGGCGACGGATGGATTTAATTGCCAAGAACAGGCGACGACCGTCCTAAGTGGTGGACCGGTGAACATCAGCACTGCCGGCGACCAAATTATTTGCTCGGATGAATCGCTAAATGTAGCGTTGATTAACAACGACCCCAACGACATATTAAGCCTCGAATGGACTCCTGCCAATGCCTTCCTGAACGACCCCACCGACAACCCCACCCCCCAAGTTGTCTTAGAACCCGGGGCCCGAACTTTGACTGTACAAGCGACGAACCAATTTGGCTGCACGGCTACCGATTCGGTTTTTGTGGCTATTGTGGATAGCAATGTCCACCTCGATTTTGAACATCAAACACAGTGCAACGGGGCGACGGTTGATTTCATCAATACGAGTACCAGTGGCTTCAATTTCGTCTGGAATTTTGGAGACCCAACTACGACTAATGACGTTTCTACCCTGGATAATCCTTCCTACACCTTTCCCGGTGTTGGGACCTACACCGTCTCATTGACGATTGGTTTCAATGTGAGTTGCGTTGACACCCTGTTCAAACAAGTAGAAATTGTGGAACCCGATTTCATTCCCGATTTCACTTTTGAATACCTCAATTGCTCCACCGACAGCATCTTGATTCAATTTCACGACGCCTCGATTAATTTCCTCAACAACACCTCCGTATGGCATTGGGAATTCAGCAATGGAGAAACATCCGACCTTCCCAACCCAGTGGTGACCTTTCGCCAGGGAACGGAACTGGTGGCACAATTGACGATAGTGACCCCCAACGGTTGCAGTGGTTCGATAGAGAAAACTTTAAAAATCAATTTTATTCAAGTCGATTTACCGGATTTGATAACCCTTTGTCCGGGAGATACGATTCCATTGAATCCACAAGGAAATACCTCCTTCACCTACGAATGGTCACCTTCCAATGGATTGAATGATCCTTCCCTTGCCAATCCGATTGCTTTTCCCGCTGAAACGACCGAATACTCCGTCACCATCACCAACATCGATGAGGATACTTGTTCCCTTTCCCGGACGATAACCGTTTTTGTCCCCGAAGAAATCGCTTTGGAAGCAACGGTGGACACCTTTACCTGCGGGGCGCCTTCCATCCTCCAAGCCAGTTCGAATGCTCCGGTTCAATTCTCCTGGTTCGATGGGCAAGGGGTGCTGGTAGGAACGGATTCGGTATTGGAAGTCAACCCGGAAGGAGAAGAAACTTTTAGCGTTGAAGCTTCAGATGAGTTTGGCTGCCAGGAAACGGATTTTATCTCGGTGACCAACCGGCAAATTGACATCAACATCGCCGGGGGCAATATTCAAGCTACCTGCCCAAGAGATTTCCTCCAAATTTGTGTCATCAATTTGGATGCGACCGACAATCTGGAATATCAATGGACGGTATTTAGCGGAAGCGGTCAAATATTGAGTGGGTCAGATACCCAGTGCCCCAACGTTTCGACCGAAACCGGAACGACGGTCTATCAGGTAGAAGTTACTAATCAATTTGGTTGTTCGGTTACCGAAGAAGTGGAGGTGCTGACCTACGCTTTCGAGGCTAGCATTTTCGACACCATTCAGATTTGCCCCAATTTGCCCACCCCTATTAACCCCGGTGGCAATTCTTCTTTGACTTATAAATGGTCGCCTTCGACCGGATTGAATGATCCGGATGTTCCCAACCCTGTGGCGGAGCTTTCGCAAAACACGACCTACACGGTGACTATTACCGGTTTCAACGGACCGGATACCTGTAGCGCTATCAAAGAAGTAGTAGTTTTGGTCAATCCAATAATTGGGTTGCAAACCACTCCTACTGATACGGTTTTGTGCGAACAGACTGATTTGTCCCTTGCCGCTTTTACCGATGCCGATGTGAATTACACCTGGTCATTAAATCCCGATTTTTCCAACCCATTCGGAACGGCCAGTGAAGTCAATGTTTCCCCTGTGGGCACCAACGATTACTTCCTGCTAACAGTGGATGATTTGGGCTGCCGCGATTCCGCCCAAATTAGCGTCAACAGCTTTCCACTGGATTTCGACCTGGCGGAATCTGTCAATTTTTGCAAAGAAAACGGCTCGGTTTCCATTGCTGTACAAAACAACGCTTCCGACCAAAACCTCAGCTACGTCTGGTCGCCTCTGGATTTCATTATTGGTGGAAATAATTCGAGTTCTATCGAAGTCAACCCAACTCAGAATACGGTTTATTCCGTCTCCATTACCAACCAATTTGGATGCACCGCCTTAGATAGCAGCAGGGTTCTGTTTTTTGACCTCGTTCCTGCCCTCGACATTACCGTGGAAGGGAAAGACACACTGTTGTTCGGGGCTAATGAATCCACCCAATTAGTCGCCACCTTCGACCCGAGCTATACCTACAATTGGGAACCGGCCATTTCGTTGGACGATGCCACCGTGAACGACCCCTTCGCTTCGCCGGATGAAACGACGCTATACTCCCTGACCGTCAGCAATGAAGCGGGTTGCACCGCCACCGATACCGTAACCATTTTTGTGGAAAACCCCGATTGCAGCGAGCCTTTCCTGTTCATCCCCATGGCTTTCACCCCCAACGATGATGGCAACAACGACGTCCTTTTCGTCCGGGGCAAAAGCATAGAATCCCTCAACTTTGTCATCTACAATCGCTGGGGACAAAAAGTATTCGAAACCAACGACAAAAACGACGGATGGAACGGCAGCTTTAAAGGAAAACGCCTGCCCCCCGATGTCTATGGCTATTTCATTCGGGCGACCTGCTTTAATGGGCAGAAGTTTTTCAAAAAGGGGAATGTGACCCTGCTGCGGTAGCTTTTTCTGGCTTTTTGGATCTTCGATTTTCTCTTCGACTTCGTTCGTTTATTCCGCCAACACCAGTTTCTTCACCAAAACCTGCTCGTTGTTGCGAAACTGGCAATAATAAATACCGGCACTCCATCCATTTGCCTCAAGCGGCAATTCATGCTTCCCCGCAGTTTGCCGGCCGTTGAAAAGGGTCTTGATGAGCCTGCCTGTGCCATCTACTATTTCAACTCTAAAATCCTCCTTTCCAGAAAGTTGGTAGCGAATTACGGTTTGTTCAACGAATGGGTTGGGAAAGATTTCCACTTGGAATGGGTTCTTATGTCCCACTTCGGCAACACTTGTCACGGTTTCCTCCAAAAGGTCTCTTTGCCAGGCGCCGCTCCCGTGGGTCGCTACCCGTAACTTGCGGTTGACGGGCGAAATTTTCAGGTCAAAAGCCATCACCCCCGTGGGCAATCCGTCCATAAATGCTTCCCAGCTTTCGCCCTCATTGGTGGTGACAAAAACGCCGATGTCGTTGCCGACATAAATGTGGTTGGGAAACAGCGGATCCGCGATTACGGCATTGGCTGGCACATCGGGCAGGTCGCCGGAAATGTCTTGCCAGCTTTCCCCAAAATCAATTGTCTTGAAAACATGGCCGCTGCCAAAACCCGAAAAAGTGACGTAAGCCGTCGCGTTGTCGGTAGGGTCAACCGCTAGGTCCATTGGAAAACGGTCGGGCAGGTCAGCAGTAATATCGTTCCAGGAAGAACCCCCTTCCACGGTGACAAAAAGATGCCCCCGATTCGCTCCAAATGGCGCAGTACCTACATAGACGACATCTGAATTTTGGTGCGAAATGGCCATGCTTAGCGCCGGATTACCGTCCAATTGGGCCCCGTTATTGGTAGTGGTCCAGTAAATACCGCCGTTGGTAGTTTTCGCCACAATGGAGGAGCCGGCATAGAGAATATTCCCAACCCCAGGATAATTGACAAAAGGAGCAATAAAGGCCACCGGATCTTGGCGAGGGACCGCAGAAACGGAAGAACTTAGCCCCCCATTCCAAATACGGACTATATTCAAATTTTGAGTAGAAATGTAATAATTGCTGTCGTTTTGGGGGTTGGTGGCAGTCCAACCACCATCTCCTCCCCCAATAAAACTCCACGTTAAATTTCCATTCCAGCTAATAACACCATTATCCTGCAAGCCACCGATGTAGAAAGTAGAATCTTGATTAGAATTGGAAGTGCCGTTGTAAAATTGAGCGGTTTGCAATCTGCCGTTTGCACTGTGGTAGGTCTTTCCACCGTCTGCGGAACGATGAATACCTCCATCACTTGCAATGTAAACGACGCTTTGAGAAGTGGGGTGATAAACGACGGCGTGGGCATCGGGATGTACATAATTGGGACTGCCATCAGGACCTTCAATAGGAGGATTGGAATAGAAATTACCGCCTGATTGTTTCAAAATCGTTTGGCCACCATTGATTGACTTCCAGACTTCAAAGCCAACGACCATTAAAATACTCGGGTTGACGGGATTCACTGCCACATCATGGGAAAACCACCCCTGCCATTTGGAATAATCTACCGTACTTTTAATAGTCCAAGTCAGCCCAAAATTTTCCGAACGGCACAACCAACTAACGCCGACTTCTGGAAAAGTGAATCCATCGCCGATGCTGGCATAAATAAAATCAGGAAGGGAAGGCGCCAGTGCTAATTGAATTTTTCCGTTAAAAAGGGGTGGCAAACCGGCCGTTATTTTTACCCAATCACCCCCCCCATTTGCATTTTCCGTCCTGTAAATACCAAAACCAGGTGAGGCAAAATTGCCGCAGGCTGCTACCACGATGTTGAAATCATTCGGATCAATGAGCAAATCGGTGGCCATGACGACATCTAAAAACAAATCCCAACTCGCCCCGCTATCGTTACTTTTGTAAACGCCTTCGGTGGTGGCGGCATAGACGATGTTCGGGTGTGGAAAAGCAATTTTGATTGCCCACACGCCTCTATTTTGGTCGAAACTCCAGTCCAGGCTTTTCTCCCAGCTTAGTCCGCCGTCGGTCGATTTTAAAATACCGATGCCGTAGCTGCCCCGCGTATTGCGAAAAGCAGCCCCCGTCCCGACGCTTTGATAATTGTACACTTCCCCCGTCCCAATATACATCGTCATCGAATCGCCGGGAACAAATGCGATGGAACTGACAGCCAAAACCGGAAAGCCCGTTTCGACTCTTTCCCAGGCATCCTTTCCCATTCCGCCGGTGTAGCTGCGCCAAAGGCCGCCACTTGCCGAACCGGCGTACATGGTCGTCGGATTTTGCGGGTTGAACGCCAAATCCAGTATCCGCCCTGCCCGGTTGTGGGGACCCAAAGATTCCCAGGGATCCACATTGGAACGGGACAATTTTTCTGCTGCGATTTGCTGCTTTGCACCCTCCCATGCTGCGTATTGCGCCCTTTCAGGCAATTTGTCAAAAGGATAAATTTGGTGGGCACCCATAAAATTCAAAGCGGCATAAGCCCCGGAAACAGTTTCTTTATTTTGTCTTTGAGGATGTTGTTGGAAATAGAAAAAACAAGAAATGACGGCAAAAAAGGCGAAAATTAGTACCAGTTTCCTTATCATAGTGGCAAGGTTTGTTGAGATGAAGACAGCAGGTGCAAAAAATAAAGTTCATCATTTTTTCCCGGCTTTCAAACAAAGAATTCTAGAAGGTAGGCCAAGTGCCTGACAATCACAAATTCAAAACACGCAAATTGTTCAGCCTTTGCGGATTACGGGGAAATTCACACCTACAATAAACAAAGCGACATGACTTCTTATCCGGAAAATTTTCGCGACCATTTTATCCTTGAAATAAAAAAAAGGCTTTTCGAGGAAAACGTTCCGCGCCTAAAAAAATGCCTCGCCCAACTCACTGACACCGAAATCTGGAATCGCCCCAACGCTCACAGCAACAGCGTCGGCAATTTGGTTTTGCACCTTTGCGGAAACGTGCGCCAATGGATTGTTTCGTCATTGGGGGATTTGCCGGATACCCGGCAACGGCAGCAGGAATTTGATGAAAAAGGGCCCATTTCAACGGAAAAATTGGTCCTAATGGTGGATGAGTTGATGGACGAGGTCGATCGCGTTTTGGACAACATCAGCCCGGAAATGCTTCTTGGAAAAAGGGAAGTTCAAGTATTTCGGAAAACCGGTTTGAGCATTTTAATGCAGGTAGTGGAGCATTTTTCTTACCATGTGGGACAGATGACCTATTTCGTCAAATGGCGAAAAGATATGGATATCGGGTATTATTCAAATATCGACCTGGAAGGAAAACCTTAAAGCGTCATCCTGTTTTTAAAGGCAATGAGTTCGTAGGTGTAATGCGCGGCCCGCATTTCTGCAAGGAGGTCTAATATTAGGAGAAGGACGCTTTGGGCTGCCAGACAAATCCCCAAGCCTAAAACGAATTCTCCCCAATTCCCAAAGGCACCTAGAATTATTAAAATCAAGCCCGGAAAAAACAGCAAGAGTTCAACTTTCCGATATAGTTTTAAATTGGCGTTGACCTTCTCCATGCGGGATAATTCTTCGACGGTGAATAGGAAAGGGGATTTCTCCAGACGAAGGAGAAGGATTTTTTTCAGTTTTCGGGTCCGAAAAAAAAGACTGCTGCCTACCACTAATTGGAAGGTTGATATGACAAATAAGGGACATAGAAAACCCTTCCAAAATTCCCTTTCAAGGAAGAATAGGCACGCCATTCCAAATAAAATGTTCAAAATAGCAAAGGCAAAGAAAAGAAGGCTTTCTTTTTTTTCAGCCAATAAATAATCCTTCAATTTGTCTTTCATTCGGAAAACCAAAGGTAATGGCAGATGATTTTCTAGCTAGTGACAAAAATCATTCAATTTTATGACATTTGTTATTAAAAATCTCCTTTTATTTTATACAATAATGGGCTAATTATAATTAAGGGAATGAGCGATCAGTTTTGTTGAACCGAGGAAGGAGTTTTTTTGTAATCAATGGATTAAAAGCCTTTTGAAGTCTTCAGAGAAATAAAAAATTAAGCCCTTATTTGAACTACTTTTTTTGCCTAGATAAAATTTTTATAACATAAATTAAAACTGCCTGAATCATGAACAAATTCTTCCTTGCATTCCTACTCGGCTCTTTGTTGGTGTCTTGTGACCAAACTGTTGATTCTCCAACGGATATTCAACATTACAGCATCGAGCAATTTATGAACAACCAACGTATTTTCGGCAGCAGCTTTTCGCCGGATGAACAAAACATCCTGGTGAGTAGTAATAAATCTGGAATATTCAATGCGTATGCTCTACCCCTTGCAGGAGGTGAATCCCTTGCCTTAACCAGTTCGGAAAAGGAATCCATTTTTGCCGTTTCTTATTTCCCAAACGACCGCCGGATTCTTTTTCGAAGCGATGACAATGGCAATGAAATCTGGCATTTGTTCATGCGCAATGAAGACGGCAGCATCAGGGACTTGACCCCTGATTCTACAGCAAGAGCTACTTTTTTCGGATGGGCGCACGACGGAAAAAGTTTCTTTTTTGGATATACCAAAAGAGACCCCCGCTTGACCGATGTTTACGAAATGAACATCAAGACCCTGCAATCGAATATGATTTACCAAAACGATAAAGCCTACGCCTTTGGGGGTATTTCCAATGATAAAAACTATTTGGCTTTCGTCAAACCCATCAACACCAACGATAGCGAGCTGTTTCTCTACGACCGCCGTTCCAAAGAATTGAAAAAGATTTCCGAAAAACAGGCTGCTTATGACCCGGCAGACTTTAGCACAGACAGCAAGTATTTGTACTACCTGACGGATGACGGCAGCGAATTCAGCTATTTGACCAAATACCAAATTGACAGCGGGGCAAGAGAGAAAGTACAAGAAGAAAATTGGGATGTCGTCTATGCCTATTTTTCTCATAATGGTAAGTACAGAGTGGTTGGCATCAATGAGGACGGGAAAACCGTCGTGAAAATCTATGACACGAAAAACGGGTCGCAATTTGATTTCCCGAAATTTGAAAATGGGGATCTTACTTCCGTAGATTTTTCAAAGAGTGAAAAACTAATGAGTTTTTATGTGGGCAGTTCGGCTTCGCCTTCCAATTTGTACGTTTTTAATTTTGAAACAAAGAAGTACAAACAACTCACCAACACCTTGAACAAAGCTATTGATCCGGACCACCTTGTGACGGCAAGGGTGATCCGTTTCAAATCTTTCGATGGGCTTGAAATCCCCGCCATTTACTACCAACCACATCAGGCTTCCGCCGCAAAACCTTTGCCTGCCTTGGTGTGGGTGCATGGAGGTCCGGGCGGGCAGTCCCGGCAACGCTACTCCGGCTTGATTCAGTATTTGGTCAATCACGGCTACGCGATTTTGGCTGTCAACAACCGCGGCAGCAGCGGCTATGGCAAGACCTTTTACAAAATGGACGACCGCAATCACGGCGAGAAAGACCTGATGGACTGTGTTTATGGAAAAAAATATTTGCAAACACTGGGTTATATCGATAAGGAAAAAATTGGCATCATTGGCGGTTCCTATGGCGGCTTCATGGTGATGGCAGCCCTGACGCAGCATCCTGAAGAATTTGAAGTTGGCGTTGACCTTTTTGGCGTAACAAACTGGTTGCGCACCCTCAAAAGCATCCCGCCTTGGTGGGAATCCTTCAAAGATGCCCTCTACGAGGAAATGGGCGACCCGGTGCAGGATTCTGTTCGCTTGTACGGCATTTCGCCCCTGTTCCATGCAAATAAGATTGTAAAACCGGTGATGGTATTGCAGGGAGTTCAAGACCCACGGGTATTGAAGGTGGAATCGGATGAAATTGTAGAAGCTGTTCGAAAAAACAATATCCCGGTGGAGTACGTGCTCTTCGACGATGAAGGGCATGGTTTTGTGAAAAAAGAAAATCAAATCGAAGGCTATGGGAAGATTTTGCAATTTTTAGACAACTATTTGAAAAAGGAAAAAAATGTGAAAGGGTAGGTAGGTGACAGTCATTGGTCATTGTGTCATTGGTCATT
>CAZJYF010000018.1:0-6151 GCA_964549665.1 uncultured Saprospiraceae bacterium | reverse complement strand
GTCATTGGTCATTGTGTCATTGGTCATTAAATCTTTATCCTGAAATTTGCTCGAATGAAATACGCTGTTGCTGCCGGACATAAGCTCACCGCCGATGCGGCTGTCGAAATTTTGAAAGCAGGCGGCAATGCCGTTGACGCGGCCATCGCCGCTTTCCTGGTTTCCTGGGTTGCCGAGCCTTGCATGACGGGGGGAGGCGGGGGAGCTTTTGCGACCCTTTTCACGGAAACAGGCAGACCAGTTCTTTTTGATTTTTTTTGTCAAACGCCTCTCAAAAAGCGCCCGCTGGAGGAAGTGGAATTCTTTCCTGTCGAAGTTCATTTCAGTGATTTGACAGAAGTTTTTCACGTTGGAAAAGGTTCCACCGCTGTGCCGGGCAACGTGGCAGGTGTTTTTGCTTTGCACCAATATTTTGGAAGGATGGCCATGGAGGAATTGGTGCAACCGGCAATTGAACACGCCAAAAACGGGGTAGTGGTAAATGAATTCCAACGGCTGGATTTTGAATTGCTTCACGGCATATTGGAACTCGACGAGCGGGGCAAAGAAATTTTTTTCCCAAACGGAGAATTAATCGAAACAGGTGAGTCGATATATCTGCCCCGATTGGCAGATTTCCTGTACTGCCTCGGCAGGGAGGGCAGGGATTTTTTTTATAAAGGCGAGATAGCTCAAAAAATTGCCTCCGATTACGGGGCTTCCTCGGGTGGGTATTTAAACAGAGAAGATTTTGAAAACTACGAAGTTATTATTCGCAAGCCACTGAAATTCAACTACAAAGGAAATAACATCCTGACCAATCCACTCCCATCCATTGGGGGTTCTCTGATTGTTCTTGGTCTGGCCCAATTAGTAAAGTTCCCCGTCCCAGCCAGCCCTTTATCTATTCAACACCTTGAACAATTGATGGAGGTATTGGAAAAACTGGATGGTCAGAGCCGACAACCAGAAGACCTTAATCTTGCACTCCAAAAGTTATTTGAGTTGCCGGTGATCAGTCAAAACGGGATTTCTCCAAAGCGGGGAAGCACTACCCATTTCAACATTATCGACCAATGGGGAAATGCCATCGCCTTGACCAGTTCGCTTGGCGAAGGCTGTGGTTATTTCGTTGAAAATACGGACATTCAATTGAATAATATGTTGGGCGAATCGGCTTTATTGCCAAATGGATTTCACAGTTGGATGCCAAATATCCGCCTTTCTTCAATGATGTCGCCGACGATTATCCTGGATGAAATGGGCCAAATAAAAGCAGTGATGGGCAGTGGCGGTGCCGGCCGGATACCTTCGGCTATCCTTCAGGTTCTCCATTATCTTTTGGACTACAACCTTCCGGTGCGCGAAGCTGTAAATGAGCCGAGAGTCCATGTCGGGCACGGCATTTTTAACATGGAAAAGGGATTTCAAAAGCCGCCTTCTTTCCCAAACCATAGCATTACAATAAAGGAATGGTCTGCGAAGTCTTTGTTTTTCGGCGGGGTGCATACCATTATCAAAAACGACCATACTTTGACGGCAGCGGGCGACGAACGGAGGGACGGTGTGGTGCGAGTGGGTTAGATTTGCAAATTGCAAACCAAAGGTTTTAGAAATCTATTGCCTGAAACCTTTCTTCAATAGATTTTGTCAGGTAAAAAATCCGCATAAATTTCCGCTCTGCCGACCTCAAGCGGTAAGTTGCCAAAATGACCCAATTTAATTTCGGCCATTCGCCTACCTGCTTTGGCGCAATTCTGCAGAGAGTGTCCGTCTAACCAAGCCGTAAGAAAACCCGACCAAAAGGCGTCCCCCGCACCGGTGGTGTCTTTGATTTCAACTTTGCGAGCCGGAAGTAGAAACCGCTCAGAGGTGGAAGCTACGAAACAACCTTCATGGCCCATGGTAACGCAGACCACCGTTGCCCCTAAATCCAGGAAATGCTGGGCTGCGGTTTCAGCATCTTGCAACGGATTTTCGTACAATCGTTCCCAATCGACCTCGCTAACTTTTACCATAGCCCCCATGCTGCAATATTTGGCGATAATCTTTTGCGCTTGCCGGCGGTCGGGCCAAATTTTTTGAGCATAATTTGTATCGAGGCTCAATTGACATGCTTCCTGAACAGCTAAACGGGCTGCCCGAAGAATGGTACTCAAGGCAGGTTCTTTGCTGAGGGCAAAACAGGTGGTATGGAAAATCCTGAATTCGCCGAACCGCAATACCGGAAATTGCTCTCCCACGATTTGACAATCCGCTCCCCGGTAGGCTTCAAAGTTGGCGACGGTTTTTGTCCGGGTCACCAAAATTAGGGAGGTCGGTTCTTTTACCTTGCGAAGTTGGTCACAATTGACCCCCTGATTTTGAACGCATTTGTACAAATAGTCTCCCATGTCGTCTCTGCCCACGCTGGCTATTAATTTGACGGAATTGCCAAGCCGCGCCATGTTTAGGCAAAGATTGGCAGGGCTTCCCCCCTGAAATCGTTCAAAAATTTTGACATCTTCCAGCTTGTCGGCAAAATCACTGCTGATAAAGTCAATCAGCAACTCTCCTGCGGCAAGAATATCGAAGGTTCTTTTTTGTTGGTTTTCCATTTAGGAATGTTTTGTAATGTAGGTTGGTTGCCAATTTGGGTGGTGAAAAATTGCCCTGACCATGGACAATTACTAATTTGGCGTTTCAAGTTGATGCAACAATTCTTAGCTTTATGTGGCGAGGCGTTTTGAAAAATCGTTTCAAACCTCAAAAGTAAAATTTTAAATCAAAAAAGTGAATCAATTATCTTCAAAAAACCGACTTGACACCATCGGGAAAATGCGCTCCGGGACTTTTGACCTGGTCATCATTGGAGGAGGCATTACCGGAGCGGGAATAGCGTTGGATGCTGCATCGAGAGGCATGAAAGTGGCGCTGGTGGAGATGCGCGATTTTGCCTCCGGCACGAGCAGCAAATCCACCAAGTTGGTGCATGGGGGCCTGCGGTATTTGAAAAAATTGGAAATTGGGCTGGTGCGGGAAGTGGGACGTGAAAGGGCAATTGTTCATCACCTCGCCCCCCATTTGGTCGTTCCGGAAAAAATGCTGATACCCATCATCGAAGGAGGAAAATATGGGAAATTATCCACGTCTCTTGCCTTGCTGGTGTATGATTTCCTGGCTGATGTAGAAGACAAAGACAAACGCCGAATGCTCACCAAAGAAGAAACGATGTCACAAGAGCCCTTGCTGCGCGAAGACATCCTGGCCGGAGGCGGACTCTATGCAGAATATCGAACCGACGATGCCCGTCTCACCATCGAAATCATCAAAACAGCAGCGCAGCATGGTGCGCTCAGCCTCAACTACGTTCGGGCCGAGGCTTTTTTGTATGAAGATAAAAAAGTCGTCGGCATCAGGTGCAAAGATTTGCCAACGGATGAAGTTTTCGATATCCGTTCAAGCTATGTCGTCAGCGCTGCGGGCCCATGGGTTGACAAATTGCGCAAGATGAACAACTCCTTGATAGGTAAGCATTTATTTCATTCTAAAGGAGTCCATCTAGTCGTGGCGCACGAGCGTTTGCCGGTGCATCAGGCGGTGTATTTTGATGTCCCTGACGGGCGGATGATGTTTGCCATTCCCCGCCACCGCGTCACCTATTTGGGAACTACGGACACGCCTTACGATGGCGACCTGAACCATGTGATTGGTACAATAGAAGATGCCAAATATATTTTAAAGGCAGTGAACAATATGTTTCCCACCGCAAATTTGACCTTAAAGGATATCGAATCCAGTTGGGCGGGTTTGCGACCCCTCATTTTTGAGGAAGGAAAATCCGCGGGTGAGATGTCCCGCAAAGATGAGATTTTCGAATCTGATACGGGTTTGATATCCATCGCCGGAGGCAAATTGACGGGTTACCGAAAAATGGCAGAACGGGTGGTGGATTTGGTTTGCAAAAAATTCTACAAGGAATCCAGGAAGAAATTCCCCGAAAGCTTTACCGACGAAATCCTCCTCACCGGTGGCCCTTTTGAAAACGAAGAAGCCGTCCATGGTTTTCGGGAAGAAATTGAAAAAATGGGTGCGAAGTTTTTGAAGTCCAACCATTTTTCCAGCTACCTCGTGGCGAATTATGGCAGGAATGCAGAGTCTATTTTGGCGAAAGCCATGACCTTCTCTTCGGATGCCCAAACAGCCCTCGTTCGTTCCGAATTAGAACACTGTCTTCAGAACGAATTAACCCTCACTCCCTTGGATTTTTTCTTGCGTCGTTCTGGTCGATTGTATTTCAATATCGGCAGCATTCCATATGTTTTAGAGGCAGTGTTGGAAGATTTTAAAAATTATTTTTCATGGGAACAGGAACGCGTTCAAAAAGAAAAAGAACTCGTGTTGTTAGCCATGCGGCAAGCCTCAATATTGCAATAGGCTCCCCTCAGGAGACGTACCAGATACAGTCGTTCACTTTAGAACCAATAAATATCGTTTTTTTTTGCATATGACAGGAATGCGTCGGAACTCAATGAGCAGCCAAAGACGTAAAATTTATACCCCCCTTTCCTTTAACCGCCAAAATTTGAAATTTAAAAAAAGATACTCTTTTCAAAAAAATTCAAACTTTCCAAAAGAGTCGATTCTTCTTTTTCATCTCCCGGAAGGGTTAAAGAAGATTTGGTTTCCCTTGTTTCCGACAAAATAATCACCCGAATAGGAGGGGGGAAACTATCGGCAAAATAATTTGGCAACCGCAATATTCCTCCCATGAAGCAAAAAAGCTGACTGTATTTTTGATATTTGCGGCGAAATTGCATTTTGCAATATAATTACCGGTCTTTTGACTTGGCTCATTTTTCGCATTCAGTTAGTTGATTGTCAATTTATTATCTAAAAAAAGGACTTCAAATATCAATAAGATCAATAAAAATCAGCCTAAAAAATCGAATGCGCGGTTGAGTTCAAAGTCAGGTAGAATTAGCTTGGAACATGAAATTAATCCAATCGGTCAAATGGCAAATAAATTTGCGGAAAGTTCTTTGGATAGGGCTTTTGTGGGCAGCGGCAGGTGTCCTGGACACCTTTTTTACGCAGCTCCTCGGACAAAGCGGTCAGCTGCAATTCACCGAGGCTTATAATTTTCGCATTTATCTCATTACCAACGTCTTAGGTTATGGTTCCGCGGGTTTAGTCGCGGGTTTTGTGCTCGTCTTTTTGCTGAAGGATAGATTCCGGTATCAACCCTTCTTTTTTAATTTACTGGTAAAAAGCCTCGTCATTATCGGACTTTCTTTTGTGATGAGCCTTATAGGTTATGTTTGCATTTCGTGTCTTCGCTTAAAGGCCGGAATATTTGATCCTGCAGTATGGCAGGAAACATGGACCATCTTCCTCAGCCCCTATAATTTGAAAAACACCGCCTTTGGATTTATGCTGGTCATGGGAACCCTCGTTTTGCTGCAAGTGGCCGATAAATACGGTCCGGGGGTTTTGCCGGGCATCTGGTTCGGAAAGTACCACCGCCCAATACAGGAAGAACGGATTTTTATGTTTCTCGACATGAAATCCTCCACGACTATCGCCGAAAGCCTCGGTCACATTCAGTTCCACAACCTCCTGAACGACTTTTTCAGAGACATCGCCGAACCCGTAGTCTATACCCGGGGCGAAATTTACCAATACGTTGGCGATGAAGTGGTCATAACCTGGAAAATGAAATGGGGGCTGCGAAATGCCAACTGCATCCGCAGTTTTTATGCCATCCGGGAAACGATCGCCAAACGCGCCTATCGGTACCAAGAAAAGTACGGAATGGTGCCCGAATTCAAAGCGGGTCTTCATTGCGGACAAGTTACCACAGGGGTCATTGGCTTGGTCAAAAGAGACCTGGTACATTCCGGTGATGTAATGAACACCACAGCCCGAATTCAGGATAAATGTAATGAATTCGGTGTCAGAATTTTACTTTCCAAATACCTCCTGGATAGATTGAATTTGCCCCCCCATAGTTTTGTTGCAAAAAAAATGGGCGACATCGATTTGAGAGGAAAGACGGAAAAAGTAATGTTGTATACACTGGAAGAAGAAGTTGGCATAACTGACACCTCTCAGCGTCAACTCGTATAGTAAAAGGGGTAGGAGTGATGAAGTGCATCTTGTCAGAATCAGAATTTTCGGGATTTAAGGATTT
>CAZJYF010000017.1:0-19199 GCA_964549665.1 uncultured Saprospiraceae bacterium | reverse complement strand
AATCACCTGTTTCATAATCTCGTTCTTTTTATGTTTTGATAAACAATTTAATTGGAAAAGAATGGCATTTAACTCCCTTGTGCTTCTGACCGCTAAGTTAAATGGATTTATAAGGGTACAGTTATATTACGGCTTTGGTTTAACTTGAAATTAACAATGGCATCCTAAACGGTCTTTTTCCAAGAGAAACTTTCCCTGCAAAGGGGTGGGTGCCCCAAAGACCTTATTTTGCCAAATCAGCGAACTTTTGCAAACCCAAAACTATCCCACAAAAATTGAAGGAACTTAAAAAACGATTGGTGAACAGACCTAGCCCTCTTCAGGAAATTTTGGAGGATGCCCTGTCGGAAAAGGGCGTTCGTCTTTGGGTGAAAAGAGACGACCTGCTCCACCCGGAAATATCGGGTAACAAGTGGCGCAAACTGAAGTACAATTTATTGGAAGCGAGGCGATTAGGGTACAAAATATTACTCACCTTCGGAGGTGCCTATTCCAACCACATTGCGGCGGTAGCAGCAGCGGGGAAAGAATTTGGCTTCGCCACAATCGGAATTATTCGGGGGGGACAAATTCTGCCACGGAACCCGACCCTTTCCTTTGCAGAACATTGCGGAATGCGTTTGCAATTCATAACAAGGACGACCTATCGAAAAAAAGACCAACCCGGATTTTTAGAAAGTTTGAAAACCCGTTTTGGCGATTTTTATCTTCTTCCCGAAGGCGGCACGAATGCCCTTGCCCTGAGGGGCTGCGCTGAAATAATTGACGAACTAGAATCGCAGACCGACCTTTTGCCCGATTACATCTGTGTCTGCTGCGGAACGGGAGGTACCGCCGCCGGTTTGGTGGCAGGGCTGAATGGCAGGCAACACATGATGGGCTTTTCGGTTTTAAAGGGCAGTTTTTTGAAAACCGAGGTGGCTTCCTTTCTTGAAAATTATGGAGTTACCTTCCAAAATTGGTCTGTTGAAACGAGCTACCATTTTGGTGGCTATGCAAAATTTCGGCCCGAACTGATCGATTTTATCAACGACTTTCGACAAAAATTCGACATCCCTTTGGATCCCATTTACACGGGCAAGATGTTCTTTGGCATTTTCGATATGATAAAAAAAGGGCGTTTTCAAAAAGGGACCACCCTTTTGGCCATTCACACCGGCGGCTTGCAGGGAATTGAGGGGTTCAACGCCCGATTTGGAAATTTGATAGTCACACATAAATCTAATTCCTAAAAAGAATACACTTCCACGCCTTCGGGTTTCAATACAAACAGCTTGTTTTTTTGCACCCTGATTTTGTCCGTAGCAGAAATGCTTGGTGGCAATTTTAAAGGACGGGTCAGTAGAGACTTCAAATGAAAGAATTGCAATTTGCCATCCTGAAAATAAATTAATTGGTCGGCATAAACCTGAAAGTCAGTTAGGCCCTTGAAATCCAGGGTTTTGATATATTCGGCAAAGACGTCGAAAAGCAAAATTCCAACCTGCGGGTCATTGACGTAAACGGTTTGCTCTTTTTCTAATATGAAATTCGGACTAATGGAATGCCCCAACAGCAGACTCAAATTATCGCTTTCCACAATGGTGTGCCCCTCGTGGTCAATTTTTTTCAACTTAAACAAGGCTTCATCATACACCCAAATGTTGTTATCATTTGACATCCCCACGGCTTTGACATAAATTAGGTTCAGGTCGTAAAGATTGAATTGCCCCGTCAGGTTCATTGTTCTGTCGAGGGTGATGATGTTCATAAATTCCGGGTAGTATAGCAGGATACTGAAGGGGTTGGTCACGTCGATATGGGTTAATTTGCCGAGGGTGTTATTGTTGAAACGAAAGGTTTCATTGCCCTCGGTATCATACTTAATCACCTCATTATCAGGAGTTATGACATAGATTTGTTGCAATTTATCGGTGGTGAAATCTTTCGCTTTTACTTCAATGGTTTTTATGAGGACGTAGGTGGAATCTGCTGGTTGTGCAAAAAGGAGATTAGATGAAAACGAACCTGCAAAAAAAACCGAAAGTATCAATGACCAATGACCGCTAATGACCAATGACCGCCAATGACCAATGACTCCCAATGACCAATGACCGCCCTTATCCACCAAATGCTCTTGCTTCTTCATTTTCAAAAAATTTGAGGACCAAATCGTCGCCGTCGAAGACGGCGTAAGAATTGAATGTCAGCCAATCGCCTAGGTTGATATAACGGCTTGAGCCATTTCTTAGCGTGTAATCAATGGGGAGGTGGCGATGCCCGAAAATAAAAAAATCGGCGGATATTTCCTCCAGTTTTTTTTGGCAATAGGTAACCAGCCATTCTTTTTCAGCTCCCATGAAGCTGTTTTCAAAGGGGGTTGCACCCTTGCTTTTGCACGACCAAAACTGCATCAGCCAAATGCCCAGGTTGGGGTGAATCCGTTCAAACAACCACTGACACAGCGGGTCGGAAAAAACCTTTTTGATGAATTTGTAGCCGTAGTCGCCGGGGCCTAAGCCGTCGCCGTGTCCGATAAAAAATTGTTTGCCCTGAATCTCCCGGAGGAGGGGTTTGCGGTAAATCGGAATGTCCAACTCTTCTTCGAAATAGCGAAACATCCACATGTCGTGGTTGCCCGTAAAAAAATAAATGGGAATGCCCTCGTCCCTCCACTCGGCCAGTTTCCCGAATAGTCGGACATAGCCTTTCGGGATTACTTTCAAATACTCGAACCAAAAGTCGAAAACGTCGCCGACCAGGTATAGGGCTTCGGCTTCCGGCATGATCGAATCCAACCAACGGACAATCTGCCTTTCCCTTTCTTTGCTGCTCTTTGCAGCATCGATACCCAAGTGGAAATCAGAGGCAAAGTAGGTTTTTTTCATGTTTTGCTGTGATGATGTAGGGGCAAAGCTGGCAAATACTGCCTTCCAAAACGACGTCGCAAAATTAAACTTTCTCCATCACAGTTCCGCAATTATCACAAGTGCGGAGGGTGTCCGATTCCATGAAATTTTGGATAACCGGGGGGAGTTGGTTTACAATGTCTTTCATTTCAAAAATGGCTTCGTGCAATTTATGTTGACAGTTTTCACAAAACCACATCAATTTATCTACTTCGCCGGGCTTGCGGTATCTTTCGATGACCAAGCCAATCGTGTTGGCGGGGCGTTGTGGGGAATGGGGGATTAGCGGAGGCAAGAGAAACATCTCCCCTTCGCGAATGGAAATATCTTCCGGCTGGCCTTTTTCGTTGATGATTTTAAGGGTTATGTCTCCCTCGATTTGATAAAACAATTCTTCTCCATCTTCAAAATGGTAATCCTTCCGCCCGTTGGGTCCACCGACGATCATGACGATGAAATCTTCGTTTTCCAGATAAACCTGTTGATTCCCGACGGGAGGTTTCAAAAGAGGACGATGCTCATCAATCCATTGATTGAGGTTGAATGGTTTGGCTACTGACATGTTGGTTAAGTTTAGAAATTCAGGATTCAGCGTTCGGACTTCAGAAATTAGGCAGGCTTCCGAAGACCGAACTATTTTTTGCTAAATTTAGCCAAATTTTCCATTTTACAAAAGCAACAGCAAGAGAGGTGTTAATTTTTGAAGAAAGCAGGTGTATTGTTTTTTCAAGATTTTTGTTCGAAAATCAAGAAGTAACAAAACGCCAATCGGCTACAAAAACATTATAGATGGACTTGAATTTAAAAGGTAAAAACGCCCTCGTCGGTGGTAGCAGCAAGGGGATAGGAAAAGCCATTGCCGTCGAGTTGGCGGCTTTGGGGGCAAATGTGACCCTCGTCGCCCGCCATGCGGTACTATTATCGGAAGTGTTGAACGAACTAGACCGAAAGCAAGGGCAGCACCACGACTTTTTGGTCGCGGATTTTTCGGACAGTGCCGATTTAAAAAAGAAGGTGACTGGTTTGGTCGCGTCCAAAAGCATCCACATCCTCGTCAATAACACCGGCGGTCCTCCCGGTGGCCCAATTACGGGGGCGAAGGTCGAAGAATTTGTTCAGGCGTTTCACAATCACCTGATTTGCAACCATTTACTAACTACCTCTGTCCTTGCGGGCATGAAAAAAGAAGGTTACGGACGCATCATCAACATCATTTCCACCTCCGTGAAAGCACCGATTGAAGGCTTGGGGGTATCGAATACGACCCGGGGGGCCGTTGCCAATTGGGCAAAAACGATGGCCAATGAATTGGGTGCCTTCGGCATCACGGTGAACAATGTTCTTCCGGGGGCTACTCAAACCGGACGCCTCGAAGATATTATCAAAAATAGGGCGTTCAAGGCAAATGCCTCCACGGAAGTAATCGAAGAACAATGGAAAGCAGGCATCCCAATGAAGCGTTTCGCAGAACCCAAAGAAGTGGCGTCGGCGGTTGCTTTTTTGGCATCGCCGGCGGCAGCCTACATCACCGGCATCAACCTTCCGGTGGACGGCGGAAGAACCAAGAATTTGTAAATTCCCAACGAGCTCTAATTCAAAAATGAAGCATGTCCTCCCTTTTGATCAAAAATATTGGAACGCTCGTACAGGCTGATAATCAGTCGCTTAAATCGAGACCTACCGCCCCTCTGCGCGGAAAAGAGATGGCAAGACTGCCCCACGTTGAAGGCGCTTTTTTGTTGGTTGAAGGTGATGAAATCGCTGATTTTGGCAAAATGGGACACTGCCCGGAACATGCTTCCCAAGTCATCGATGCCAGCGGGAAAATGGTCTTTCCCTCTTGGTGCGATTCCCACACCCACCTCGTCTTTGCTGGCAGCAGGGAAGGGGAATTCGAAGACAAAATTAAAGGACTTTCCTACGAGGAAATCGCCCGCAAAGGCGGTGGTATTTTGAACTCCGCCAAGCGGCTTCAGGAAACGCCGGAGGAGGTATTGGTGGAACAGGCATTTCAAAGGTTGGAAGAAGTCCAAGGCTATGGCACGGGCCTCATTGAAATCAAAAGCGGCTACGGGCTGACGCTTCAAAGCGAGTTGAAAATGCTCCGCGTCATCCGAAAATTGAAGAAATTGACGGCGATGGAAATCAAAGCTACTTTTTTGGGGGCTCATGCCATTCCAATAGAGTTCAAGAACGACCGCCGGGGCTATATCGACTTGATAATAAAGGAAATGCTTCCCCGGATAGCCGCTGAAAATTTAGCCGATTATGTCGATGTTTTTTGTGAGAAGGTGGCTTTTTCGGTCGGAGAAACGGAGCGGGTCATTCAGGCTGCCGCCAAATACGGCTTGAAGCCAAAAATTCACACCAATCAATTCAATTGCATGGGCGGCATTCAACTGAGCGTTGAAAATGGGGCTGTTTCGGTAGATCATTTGGAGCGGGTGAACCAAGACGAAATTGATTGCCTGAAAAATTCCAAAACCATTGCGACCTTGCTTCCCTCCGCGCCATTTTTTTTGAATGACCCCTATCCGCCTGCCAGAAAATTGTTGGATGCGGGTATTCCCATCGCCTTAGCTACTGATTACAACCCCGGTTCGTCTCCCTCCGGGCGGATGCCTTTTGTCTTGTCGCTCGCTTGCATAAAAATGAAAATGACGCCGGAGGAAGTCATCAATGCGGCAACCTTGAATGGGGCGGCAGCTTTGGAATTGCAACGGGATTACGGCAGCATCGCCAAAGGCAAAATCGCCAATTTTTTCATTACCAAACCCATTCCCTCTCTCGCCTATCTCCCTTACGCTTTCGGAAGCAATTTAATCGAGCGGGTTTTTATTCGGGGAAAAGAATGTTAAACCAGGTTGATTTTCAAAATCAGCCTGATTTATATGATAGTTGACAAACTGGTAAATAGCCCTTTCGGGAAAGGTAATATTGCGTAATTTTGCAATACCTACTATCCCGCATCCCGTTCGTGGCAATAAATGAAGCCACCGGCCGTTTTTTCTTAATCCTAAAATAAATGGTAACATCAAAAAAAATCCATTAATCGCCTCTTCTTGCACGGGTCAAGGTGCAAAGCCCTTATTGACCCAAACAAATATTGACAAGAGCAAGTGCGTTCCATACCTAATGGCTACTTTCGCCGCTGATTTGGAATGGAAAATTAAAATATTACGAAATATTATTTACAATATGATCCAACGTCTAATCCCATTGCCGGTTTTTGTTTTGGTTGCTATGACGGGGTATGCCCAAATGCCGCAAAACATCTCTTTAAAAAATATCCATTCGATTGAAAATACCGGAAAATCGCTTGGCTGCGTTGACCAAAATGCCGGAACGATTGCCTTTGCCGGCTTCGTCGGGCAAAGCAACGATGTCAGCTTGGATACCCTCTATTTTTGCTTCAACGATCAAATCAACATCGAGCACAACGGCGATGACAATCTCACCGGCGACCCGGATCCTGCCACTACTCCCGGAGTCACTTACGGCTTCTTTAATTGCCCGCCTACCATCAGCGGCCCCAATTTGACTACAGTACTGACCGACCCCTGCATTTTAAATAACCCGGCGCCTCCAAATGGTCTTTGGATTACCGTAGGCGGCACCCCGAACGGAAATATTACGCTATCCAACGGCGGGCAAATCCAATCTTTTTTTGGCGGCAGCCCCACCCTCGTTTGGTTTGCCCCTATTACCATCGATAATTTTGGAGCGAAAGGTTTTGAACCTGACCCGGTGACGGGCGAGGTTGGCCCTTGCGTGAACGTCAGCGCAGGACAAGCATTTGCGGTGGTTTACCTTAACGCCATAACGGCGAGTAACCAGGATAATAATGCAGGTGTAAGTGGGTGCCGGGGTTCTTTCGACATTCAGGGCGGATTGCCGGAATTCGATGGGACGAGTTTTTATGATATTTCGGTTGAATTAGTGACAGATAACAGCGTCAAGGGCATCGTCCGCAATGACGGTGTGTCAAATGGAGAAACAGTCCTGTTTGATGTTCCGGTAGCGGGAATTTATCAGATTACGGTGGCTGACGGAAAAAGTTGCGGAACGAGTTTTTTAATGGATATGAGCAGTTGCACCAGCATTAGCTTTGGCTTGCCAACCGTGACGGTAGCCCCCAATACAAACATTTGCCTCGACGTGACGAATGAAGGCGGGTTCATCAATATTGCTTCTATTCAATCCTTCATCTTCTGGAATGATACTATTTTGCAGTTCGATACCATTCAGAATTTGAATCCCAATTTGACCGGCTTGAACCCCTCCAATTTTAATGCTACCGACAGTATTTTGAATTTCTCCTGGAACATCTTTATCGGCCCCGGCATCAGTTTGCCCGAGGGTACGGTCTTGTTCCAATTGTGTTTTAACGTGATTGGAACGGACGGTGAATGTTCCGATGTTGATTTTAGAGACAACCTACCTTTTTTATTCATCGAAGTGGTAAATGCCAGCGGAGAAACGCTCGGCTTCAACGGTGTGAATGGCCAGGTATGCGTTTCCAATTCCGTTTTGACGGTTTCCTTCCAACAGGACAGCGTGAGTTGCCCCGGCGAAATGGACGGCAGCTTTACCACCACGGTTGCAGGTGGAGTAGAACCTTACCAAGTGAGTTGGCAGAATATCGGAGGCGGCCCGATTCAGGGTCCCTTCACCATCAATCTTAGCGGTGGGTCATTAACCTCACCCCCCCTCTCTGCTGGATCCTATTCTGTTACCATAACGGATAGTCAGGCCATGCCAATTGTTACGATTGACACCGTAGAGGTGCTTTCTCCTCCCGTGCTAAGTTTGAATTTTAACAATACTGAACCCCGCTGCAATGGAGATGCAAATGGGAGTATTTCGGTCGGACTATTCCTCGACGGCGTATTTGTAAATGATCCGGGCAATGAATTTACCTTCATTTGGAATACGGGCGATACCACCCAAATGATAAGCGGCTTGACCACAGGGCTGTATTCACTGACCGTTACGGCTGCGAACGGCTGCACCACTCTTGGTAATTCTTTTTTGGCGGAACCTCCCCCAATTGCGCCATTAATTACCATCGATACGGCTACCTGTTCCGGCATTGCTGACGGTGGTGTCAGTGTTAATGTCGTAGGAGGTACGCCGGATGTCAATGGTGATTACACGATTCAATGGCCGGACATCGGGGGTGGATTGACCCTGGTGAACAATGTTTCCAATATTTCCGGACTGGAATCGAATTTTTATTTCCTGATTATCACCGACGACAACGGTTGCATATTTTCCGACAGCATTTTCATTCCCGCGTTTAAAGTACTCTCGATGAATGCAACCCTTCAGAATGTAAGTTGCCCCGGCGACTGCAACGGAAACATTTTTGTCATTGGAAGTACAAGTGGCGGACCGGCGGCTACTCCCTACAACTTTGATTGGTTTGGCGTTCCTCCCCCACCTCCTTCAACGGACAACCCCACAAACACCACCTTGAGTGGTTTATGCGAAGGAACTTATTCAGTCACCATGCAGGATACCCTCGGCTGTGCCATAAACGCCACCTTCGATATCATTGAACCGCCTCTTTTGGTGATTGATTCTATCATTGCGAATGGCGAATCCTGTCAACCGGGTGGCGACGGAAGCGCTACTCCCCTCGTTACGGGAGGCACGGGGGCTTATTCCTTCTTCTGGAGTACTAACCCCGCTCAAACGGATTCCATCGCCACCGGATTGATAACGGGTGATTATTTCGTCACCGTCACCGATGCCAATAATTGCACGGATAGTTCCCATGTAACCATTGGTTTGCCTTTGCTGCCGACCATTTTAAGTTTGGAAAATGACTCGGTGAATTGTTCCAATAGTGTGGACGGTTCTCTTACCGTAATAGCCTCTCCCGGCAGTTCGCCAATTATAAATTACAACTGGTCAAATGGAGCCAATGGACAGACTATCACCGGTTTATCCGCGGGAAACTACACCGTGATCGTCGAATCCCTCGATGGTTGTTTTGCCATTGATTCCGCTTTGGTCGTTGCCCCTCCGGCATTGGCTTTGGACAGCATATTGAGTGAAAAACCCGATTGCCCCGGTATGGGTGGTGGGCGAATCGCCGTCTTCGTTAGCGGAGGTACGCCCCCATATAACTACGATTGGACGCCTTTGGACGTTTTTGACGGCATCGGCAACAGTGCGATTGGCGGGGGGCTGGTCACCGCTGGAAATTATTCCGTCGTCGTAACGGATGCCAATAATTGTACGCCCTTAAACGTGGACTTTACCCTCGACGAACCGAGGTCTATCGTGGTCGGTTTTGCCAATATTGACTCGGTCAGTTGTTTTGGAGGTTTTTCCGTTCCATGCGACGGAACGGCGACGGCTTCGGCAGGATACAGCGACGGAAATTCGGGTCTGTTTAACTTTAGTTGGGCTTCGGGCGAAAGTGATAACGGGATGCAAAGCAGTACCGGTACGCAATTATGCTCGGGGTTTCAGATCCTGACGGTCTCCGATGGCGTGTGTAGCATACAGGACAGCATTTACATTCCTTTTCCATTACCTGTCGGCGCTTCACCTGTTGCCGAAAAAATAAGTTGCAATGGTTTATCAGATGGTTCGATTGCCCTAAATCCTATAGGCGGAACTCCGCCCTACAATATTCTCTGGGATAATGGAATGACCGGACCCACCCTTGCAAATTTGCCCGCAGGCAGTTATGTGGCGGTGATCACTGATTCAAAAAATTGTTCCTTCTCCAACCAAACCATACTGACAGAACCGGCTCCTTTGGAATTACTACTCGACAATGCTACCACCCAAAATATAAGTTGCCCCGGCAGCGACGACGGCGTTTTTGGCGTAGCAGTTCAGGGGGGTAATATTGACTTAGCCAATCCGGTCTATACTTGGGGGAATGGTATTGGTGGGCCCAATTCCAGCGTCGTGGAAGGCTTAAAACCAGGTACTTATTCGGTTACGGTTACCGACCTCAAAGGTTGTCAGGATAGCCTGACACATTCCATCACCGAACCACCGCCTATTCAGTTTTCCCTGGGCGATTTTGGACCCATCCAATGCTTTGGCGGGAATACCTTCATAACGGTGGACAATATTGTTGGGGGGAATCAAGTGACCTATCAATATTTCGTTGATAATGGAATCAACCGCTTCCCCGGTGAACCTAGCCCTGTTTTTGCCGGCACACACACTATTACGGTTGTGGATGTTGTCAATGGTTGTTCCAGAGATTCAACCATCGAAATTATGCAACCGGGAAAGCTCGAAGTTATTTTGCCAAATACCGTCGAAATTAAATTGGGCGATTCTCTAACTCGACTCGATCCACAAATCATATCTGACCTGCCTATCGATTCTTTTTTGTGGTCTCCTGGATTTCAACTTTCTGCCACCAATATCAAGAACCCTACCGTCAATGCCGTAGAATCTCAACAGTACACCTTGTCAATCGTGGATATCAACGGCTGCAAAGCCTCCGGGCAGGTTTTTGTGGATGTAAATAAAAACCGAAATGTTTACATCCCCAACGTCTTCTCCCCTAACGACGATGGGGTCAACGATCTCTTCCAATTATTCACTGGTTTGGGTGTCGTTAATATCAACTTCATGAAAATCTACGACCGCTGGGGAGATTTGGTGTTCGAGGCAACCAACCTCGCCCCAAGTCCCGACGGAACATCCCCCGGATGGAATGGTAAATTTAAAGGCGATAAAATGAAACCTGCTGTGTTCCTTTACCTGGTCGAAGTGGAATTTTTGGATGGAAATGTACTGCTGTACAAAGGGGATGTGACTTTGCTGCGCTGAGTCCGAAAGATTCCGAGCCAGTTCAAAAAAAAGTTTCAATAAGTTTTTGACTCATTGATGATAGACTTAATATTGGATTCCGAACGCTGCAACTTGAACTCCCGACTTTTGAAAGGTCCTATTTTTCTTCTTTATAATTGGTAAATTCCTTGTCAATGTAGCGATGCAACTCCTCCACGTCGCTAAACTTGTCGAATATCTCTTTGAATTTATCTGTTCGCTTGGCGCTCGAAGGAACGACGTGATTCAGCACATCTTTGTCTGTTATTTTATCGCTACTCAAGATAATCAGCCGTTCCACCACATTTCGGAGTTCCCGAATATTGCCCGTCCAATTTATATTCTGGAGCGCTACCAAAGCTTCCTTGGTAACCTTCTTGGGCGGAATTCCTTGTTCCGGACATATTTGACTGATAAAATGCTCTACCAATTGAGGGATGTCTTCTCTTCTGTCGTTCAGGGAAGGAACCTCCACAATAATTACGGCAAGACGGTGATACAAATCTTCCCGAAATTTGCCCATTTCGATTTGCTTGCGCAGGTCTTTGTTCGATGCCGCAATCACCCGCACATTCACGATGATTTCTTTTTCTCCCCCTACCCGGGTGATTTTATTTTCCTGCAAAGCTCTCAGCACCTTGGCTTGGGCGGAGAGGCTCATATCTCCAATTTCATCTAAAAACAAGGTCCCCTCATTTGCCTGTTCAAACTTTCCGATGCGTTGTTTGTGGGCGGAAGTGAAAGATCCTTTTTCATGTCCGAATAGCTCACTTTCAATGAGTTCGGAAGGAATGGCCGCACAGTTCACTTCGATGATGGGCCCCTTTGAACGGTTGCTTTTTTCGTGTATCCACCGGGCAACCAACTCTTTTCCCGTTCCGTTTTTTCCGGTTATCAAAACCCGGGCCTCCGTTGGCGCTACCAGTTCAATCGTTTCATTTATTTTTTGCATGGCAGCCGAATCGCCGATCATTTCCTGCGTCTTGTATTTCGAAACCTTCCGCTTGAGAACTTTTGTTTCGGTAATCAAACTCGACTTGTCCATCGCGTTGCGGATGGTAATCAACAAGCGGTTCAGGTCTGGTGGTTTGGAGATGAAATCGAACGCTCCTTTTTTCACCGCCTCGACTGCCGTATCGATGTTGGCGTGGCCGGAAATCATGATTACCGGGGTATCCGGGGCCAACAAATGGACGCGTTCCAAAGCTTCCAGCCCATCCATTTTGGGCATTTTAATGTCCATAATGATGACATCAAATGTATCCTTTTTGAGCTTTACCAAACATTCCAGCCCGTCGGAAGCCTCCTCTACTTTGTACTTTTCAAATTCTAGTATATCTCTCAGTGTTCTTCGAATACTACTTTGGTCGTCAACTATCAGGATTTTAGCCATAAGTCTGTTTAATCTTTTGAATGTTCTGGTTTTATTTATTAATTTTAATATAAATATGTCGAATCAATATCTACGCCAAAATGGAATTTTGGTTGCACACTCTATAAATAAATTACAAAAATATAGAATGTTTAACTCTTGGTAGGTTTGAGCGCTATATAAGTTTTTCAAATTTAGTGGGACTGCAATTCGTCCTTCTAAATTGAACCACCTCAGTCGACGGATTAGATGTTGTGGAAAAGATTTTTTCTGGTAGTCACATCGAAATAATGAGTGAAATTGGGAAAGCCCTTTTCCCATCAACCGTAGGTTATGAAATCTAAGAAAATATTGCTGTCTACGAACAAATAACCTACTTTGATAAAAACGACCCTCCAATTTTTTTGTGGCACGGAGGAGAGGATAATCAAATTCCGCCCGCAACATTAAAAAAATTTGTGCCAATGCTCGAAGCTGATGTGAATAAGAATCTCGTTATTTTTTCGCCCGATGGAAAACACGACCCAAACTCTGCAGAATTGCAAAACGCCTCCAAGAAGATATTCATATTTTTAGATAATTTGAAAAATAAATAATTGACACGCAGCACCCGCTAAAAAATCATAGCACCCTGCGGTATGCTACGCTTTATATACTAACCGTTACCACCTATTAATAAAAAAACAGAAAACGAGAACAGAAAGATTTGGAATTCTTTACCGTTGTACATATTTTTGTACTTTTATTAGTACATAACCTTTTAGACATGTTAACAACATCAATATCGGACTTCAGGAAAGACATCAAAAGATATCTGGACTACGTGACAGAGAATTTTGAAACTCTAATTATAAATCGTGGCAAAGGCTCTGGCGTTGTAATAATTTCATTGGATGAATACAATTCATTAAATGCGACCCAATACGAATTGTCGTCGAGGACTAATGAAGCCAGACTTGATTCAGCGATTGAAAAGCTGAAAAGTGGTTCATCATTTCAAAAAGACCTCGTGGATTCATGAAATATATTTTTGTAGACGAGTCATGGGAGGACTATTTGTATTGGCAAAAAACCAATAAAAAGATCTTAAAAAGAATTAAAGACCTACTAAAAAATATTGCTAGGGAACCATTCTCAGGAATTGGAAAACCAGAACCTTTGAAACATAAATACAAAGGATTCTGGTCTCGCAGAATTGACGGAGAACATAGACTTATTTATCGAGTAAAGGACGATGAAATACACATTGCAAAATGTAGATTTCATTATGATTAAAAAAATAACAGGGGGAAATAGCACCAATACTGCCTGCCGCATTTAGTTGTAAAAATGAATATTATGTACCATAATTCAATATATTTGAGAGCAAAAAAATTGCAGAAATGAATTCGGCACGCAGGATAGCCAGGTCGTCCAGGAAAAACAAAACTTCATCTTCCCAAATTAATTTCCCAACTCTTTGATTGCCAGCCAACTCATCAGTCCAATACTCAAGCGCAGGGCATCCTCATCGATGTCGAAAGTATTGGTATGAATGGGAGAAGAAATGCCGCGGGCAATGTTCCCCGTGCCTAAGCGGTAGAAACATGCGGGCATCACCTGCGAATAATAAGCAAAGTCCTCGGCAGTCATTCGCACGGGCAGGTCCACCACATTTTCTTGGCCTAGAAATTCAATGGCAAACTGTTTTGTGCGTTGCGTAACTTCCTCATCGTTGACCAAAAAAGGATAGCCTTTGACGATGTTGAAGTCGCAAACCCCAGCCATACTTTCGGCAATACCTTCTGCCATTTTTTTCATTCTTCGATGCGCCTCCATCCGCCATTCTTCATCCATGGTGCGGAAGGTACCGACCATTTTCACTTCGTTGGGAATGATATTCGTAGCGCCTCCCGTCGTATTTATTTTTCCAAAAGTCAAAACGCTTGGCACCGTAGGTGTAGCCATCCTGCTGACAATTTGCTGCAAAGCGACGATGATATGCGCAGCAATCACTACCGGGTCGACGCAGTCCTGCGGAAGGGCTCCATGCCCACCTTTCCCTTTTACCGTCACATACAATTCGTCCGCCGAGGCCATATACATGCCTTCTTTCAAACCGATCTTTCCCACTTCCAAAGGAGGATGCACGTGCTGTCCCAGGATGGTGGCGGGCCGAGGGTTTTCCAGCACGCCCTCTTTTATCAAAATAGAAGCACCGCCGGGGGACTTTTCTTCTGCGGGTTGAAATATGAGCTTCACCGTACCCTCAAATTCCGCTTTCAATTCATTCAAAATTTTCGCCACTCCGAGAAGGGAGGACGTATGAACGTCGTGACCGCAGGCGTGCATGACCCCTTCATTTTGGGATTTGTAGGGTACCTCATTAGCTTCCAAAATCGGTAGGGCATCGAAGTCAGCCCGCAAAGCAATCACTTTTTTTGAGGCATTTCGACCCTCAATCAAACCGATAACTCCATTTTCTGCCCAACCATGTTCGTGGGGAATTTGGTAATCTCTCAGCTTTTCGGAAATAAACTTCCCCGTCTGCACTTCCTCATAAGACAATTCTGGATGTTGATGCAAATGCCGGCGAATGCGGACGACCTCTTGGTGGTACTGTATTGCAAGTCTTTTGATTTTTTCTTTTAGCATATTTTGTGATTAAAGTTGTCAGTTGTCAATGTGGGTCATTGGTCATTAACTTTCATCCTCCTTTCCCAACTCCCGAAATCCTTTCCAAATTATTTCTAAATCTTTCATCATCTCGTAATCTTTGGCGTACAAAAAATTTAGCCTTCGAGCAGTAGGTTCATTTACTTTTTTCGATGGCAAAGCATCCAAAGGCGACAAAACCCCTGCCCTAAGTACCGGCAAATTTACCGTTTGACCAGCCATCGGTTCAAACCCAACCCAGGTCTTTTTCCCAAACAACACCGCAAAGATATTTTTTATAAACGGGGCTTTACGCTTGATGAAAAGAAAAATTGCCGGGAAGGTCATTATGAAAGCTAATGCCAAAGACAAATCCAGTACGCGCTTGTTGCGAGACGCCATCGGCTTGGCTATATTAAACTGAATATCAATGGTGTATAGCTCTCCCTCCGAGTTTTTCGAGCTACTTCCAATGATGCTTAGACTCTTTTCAGGAACGATTTTATAATCCTTTTCGGGTCCTAAAAGGGTCATCCACCGCATGATTTCTTGTGAACTGACATCCTTCGAACAGAAGATGATTTCATCAATTTTGTAGATGTGAACCACTTCATCCAATTGAGCAAGGCTGCTCAGATAGGTCTTGTTGTCCTCGGTTTGGGCAGAGGCGACGGTTCCAATGAAGTTCTTTTGAATGGGAACCTGATTCAACAGGTTTTGAACACGCAGGCTTTCCGCATTCGAACCGACAATGACGAGGTTTTTTGGCTTGTCTTTGCCTACGTTGAGGTTGCCAAATTTGAGAAAATGAACCAGGGTTCGCAAGGCGATTGTTGCCAATACTGCCCAAATCGCACCTAATAAAATCAAAGCCCTTGAAGGTCGCAGATGAAGCGGCAGAAAGCCATAAACCGCAGCAAGCAACAAGGTTCCAATTAGCAAGCCTCGTGATAGTCTTCGAATATTGAACGGCTCGTCGTACCCGCCACTAAAAAAAACGGCACCCAGCCACAGGGCGATGTACAGTGGCACATTGAAATAGAAAAAAATGGGTTGGTAGTAGTCGGGATTGTTGTAATAATTGGTGGCCCAAAAATCTTTCAGAAAAACCAATCCCCCAAAAATCAAAGCTGCATCCAGTACAGGTAGGTAGGATTTTTTAAAAATATTACCCAATAAAGTAATAAAAGCACGGAAGTAAATAGCTCCTTGCAGCATCAAAATGAACCATTTGGCACGTTGCCCTTTGAAATGTTTTTTGGCGAAGATGATCATGGCGTTGTAAAAAACTCTGACGTAATTCAAACTCCCTTTTTTGGTGCTCTCGCCTTTATAGTGGATGATAGTGGTGTCGGCAAAATAGTAGTTATGGTAGCCTGCCTGAATGATGCGGTAGGAAAGGTCAATGTCTTCGCCATACATAAAGAAGGCTTCGTCGAGCAAGCCGATTTCGTCGAGTACTTTTCGGCGCAGGAGGAGAAAAGCCCCCGCCAAAACTTCTACTTCGTTGGTCTCATTTTTATCGAGGTAGCCTAGATTATATCGGTTAAAAATACGCGACTTGGGAAAGAGTTTCGACAATCCAAAGGTTTTACAAAAAGCAACGAAAGGATTCGGAAATCCGCGTTTGGATTCCGGAAGGAATTTTCCCGAACCATCAATCATTTTCACCCCCAAGCCTCCTGCTTTGGGATGGGCATCCATAAAAGCCAGGCATTTTTCAAAAGTGTCTTCCTCCACCACCGTGTCGGGGTTTTGGAGTAAAATGTATTCGCCCCGGGCCAGCCGGATAGCCTGATTATTGGCTTTCGAAAATCCGGGATTGTCTTTGTTGGCGATGAGTTGCACCTCTGGGAATTTTTCCCGCAGCATTGGTACCGATTCATCCACCGAGTTATTATCTACCACAAAAATTTCAATCTCCAGATTGGACGCCGCCTTGCGAACAGAAAGCAGCGCTTGTTCGAGAAAATGCTGAACATTGTAATTTACAATAACGACGGAAAGTTTCATTCAGGTCAATATCCGGTTCTTCGCTACAATTTCTTGTGGGCAAAAACCACAAAAAATTATTTTGGGAAGCCATTTCACAGTGAAGGCGAAAATGGTTTCTATAAAGTCCCGATTATAACATATTGGCACGTTATATTTTTTAATCAGGACAAAAAAATACTTTTGCCTCGAAGATATACAATTGTTTGGGTGGAAGTTCCGTTTCTTTTTTTGAAACATAGGTTTCCTACACAGTTATAAAAATAAATAAAGTGATTCATTGGGTGAAATTCCAAATTATTTTTTATTTTAGGGCGCATTGAAAAAAAGTTTTATTTATCCCCTAAAGTAATCAATTTAAACCCAATGTTGTTAAAGGAATGGAGCATTGTTTTTTTTGAATTTAATTCCCTAAACCAGTTCTAAAATCTACGCCTATGAAGAGAACAACCAAAACCAGGCTTCAAAAAGCCCAAATCGTTTTAAAAATGGTTATTCGAAAAATTCTGGACATCAATAGAATGAAAAAAAAACTTGCCCGGTCAAAAGTCAAGGCCTCTCCCGAAAAAAAGCAAGCCATTCAAGAAGAGTTAAAAATTTTAAATAAACTGGCGCAACAGCAATCCAAATTAGTTGCCTTGTATCAATCCGAGTTATCCGAAAAAGCTTCCTGATTTTTTAGTGCGGAAAGACATCATTACACTTTTGTAAAAATTATTCCTAAGTTTTTTGGGTCAGGAAGGAAGATATGTTCGACAAGAAGTGGTTTTCAGCGAGTTCGATACTCCGCACGCTGAAAACCATTTAATTTTTAAGGAATCACTACCTTACTTTTCTTCTTATTTGATCCTTTGCCGCCATGGCTCCCTCTTCCCTTTTTTTGCTTCTTCTTTCCAACCGTTTTATCCGCCAACCGGACCGCATTATAACCATTTACCACCCCACCTGTCTGACTTAACTCACTAAAGGGAACCAATTCATCAGTGCCAGGTTTCTTGACTTTAATATGCTGTTTTTCAACTGATTGCATAATTACCTCTTTCACCTGTGCCGCCGTCAACAGAGGATAATACGACCGCAATACCGCCGCCAAACCAGCCACGACAGGAGCTGCCATGCTGGTGCCGTCGAGGTGTTTGTATTGGTTGTCGGGAACGGTGGAATAAATAGCTACCCCTGGTGAAAATACGTCTACATTTTGCTTTCCATAATTGGTGAAACTGGCAGGAATTTCTTCACCCTTCTGCCATGAAATTGCTCCGACTTCCAGCCAGTTATCAGCAATCTTTGGTTTGAACCAGCCTGCTTTTCGGTAATGGTCATTTGGGAAATTATCTGTTTCGTCATTATTTTGGGAAGAATTTCCCGCAGCATGGACTAATAATACATCGTGCTTTCTGGCGTATTTCACTGCCTTGTCAACGGCAACTTTATCCCAAGCATAGCCCTTCCCAAAACTCATGTTGATGACAGAAGCACCATTATTTACGGCATAGAAAATAGCATTCGCCACATCCTTATCTCGTTCGTCTCCATCCGGAACGGCACGGACGGACATGATGCGTACGTTATCTGCAATTCCATTCACTCCCAACCCATTGTTGCGAATGGCACCGATAATGCCAGCGACGTGCGTTCCGTGCATAGCATCCGGTCCTTGGACATCATTGTTCCCATAATCCTTTTGGTAGGGATCGGCGTAATTGTCACCAACTATCGAACGGGCGTTGTAGTCAGGATTATAGTAGTAGTTGAGTTGGTTGGCGTAGTAATCGTATGCTTCTTTCAATTGGGCTTTAAATTCTTTCAGTTCCGCACCATTCTCCAACACGTTGGATAAAACTGCTGCCGCGCGCAGCATTTGTGGATCATCCGATTGAAAATTGTCTAAATCTTCTTTCGAGATATCCTCTTTCCCAATGGCTTTCGCCAAGTTTTCGACTGCCTCCAAAATGCCCCCATAAAGCGCTACGTTACCGCCCATTTCCTCTTTTTTCTCTTTAATAGTTTTTTCCAACTCTTTATACCTTTGATATTCTTTTTTTTCTTTTTTGGAGAGCTTACTAAAGTCTGCAGCCTTGTACTTTTTTCGATATTTTACATAAAGACGGGTCACTTCTAATTGGTCGAATGCTACATCTTTCCCGTCTTTGCCACCGATGAAATTCCAACCATGCACGTCATCCACGTAACCGTTTTTATCATCATCGAGATGGTTGCCAGCCACTTCGTCGGCATTTACCCAGATGACATCTTTCAAGTCTTCGTGTTTGGTATCTATGCCCGAATCAATCACCCCTACGACAACCGTTTCGGATTTTTTCCCTTGCAGAAACTCATACATTTTATGTGTGCTTACCCCCTGCAAATGGTCCGTTTCTTTGTCGAGATGGAACCAATCGTCAGGGGGTTCCTTAACGGAGAGTTGCCCAAAAACGGCTCCCTGAACGATGATAAGACAGATAGGTATTAGCAATTGCATTTTCATAATTTACTTTTTA
>CAZJYF010000016.1:0-19220 GCA_964549665.1 uncultured Saprospiraceae bacterium | reverse complement strand
TTATATCTCTAAGTTAAACTATTCAGTCATTCAAATGACTCTCTTTTTTGACTTCCAATTTTTTCAATTCGTTCGCAATATCTTCTGCGACTTTGGCCTTAGATTTTAACTCAAATTCCAGCACCTTATTGTCCCGGTATAGGATGCTTATTTTGTTGGTGTCGTGATTAAATCCGGCTCCTTTTTCTCTGAGGGAATTCAAAACGATAAAATCGAAATTTTTCTTCACCAATTTTTCTTTGGCATTTTTAAGTTCATTGGTCGTTTCGAGCGCAAATCCCGCAAGAATTTGGTCTTGGCGCTTTATTTTCCCCAGGCAGGCTGCGATGTCGGGGTTTTTTTCCAATTCAATGGTTATCGTCGACTGCTGCTTCTTTATTTTTTCCTTGGCAACAGTTTTAGGACGATAATCAGCTACTGCAGCCGCAAGGATGGCTATATCGGCCTCCTCAAATTCTGATACTGCCCGTTGGAACATTTCTTCCGCAGTCGTCACGCGGAATGTTTTGATGGAAGGATGCAAGAGGGTGCTATGGGAAGGTCCCATAACCAGACTGACTTGCGCACCCCGTTGGGCTAGGATTTTAGCAAGGGCGGCTCCCATTTTACCAGAAGAATGGTTGCCAATGAATCGAACCGGGTCAATGGGTTCATAGGTCGGACCGGCGGTGATGAGGATTTTTTTATTTTTAAAATCTTCTTTTTTAGAAAAAAAAGCCATCAAAATGCGCAGGATTTCTTCCGGTTCAGCCATGCGACCTTCCCCCACCAGCCCGCTTGCCAATTCGCCATGTCCAACGGGAATAAGGTGATTGCCAACTTTTTGGAGCCAATCTACGTTTTTCACCGTCGCCGGATGTTTCCACATATCTACGTCCATGGCGGGTGCAAAAAAAACGGGGCATCTGGCAGAAAAATAGGTGGCGGCGATGCTGTTTTCGCAAAGTCCGTTGGCCAGTTTTGCCAAGGTGTTTGCCGTCAGTGGAGCAAGAACCATTACATCGGCCCAAAGACCTAATTCGACGTGATTGTTCCAACTTTCTTTTGAACTAATGTCAGTGAAAACGGGACGTTTGGATAGAGTGGAGAGCGTCAAGGGAGAGATGAATCCTGTAGCGGATTTCGTCATTAATACCTGTACGTCCGCTCCTGCTTTTACAAAGAGGCGGGTCAGAAAAGCTGCTTTGTAGGCAGCAATGCTTCCGGAAATTCCAAGCAGAATTTTTTTGCCTCGCAGTGAAGTCATTTTTCAGGCCCAGGAATCCTGTACGAAACCAGAAGAAGGATGATTAAAAACATTAAAACCTGAACTTAAGTGGGTGAAGAGGATGCCTCAATCATTCAACTTCCAGGGTAATTATTAATACTTTTTCTTTTTATCGGAGAAATGATAATGCAATTCCCCAGCAAGAAATTCTTCCGTGGAAATGATTACCGGATTGGGTAATTTTTCATAAAACTTGGAAATTTCAATTTGCTCTTTGTTCTCGCTGATTTCCTCGATAGTGTCGGAATGCACGGCAAATTCTTCCAGTTTTTGATGCAATTCATATTTTAAATCAACGGCTAATTGCTTCGATCGTTTGCTAATTACGGTCAAAGTCTCATAAATGTTGCCATTGTCTTTCACCATCTCTTTGATGTTTCTGGCTCTCACATTAGGATCGAGTCCTTGCACCTTTGCCTTGATGTCGCCCATTGTTAAGTGATTTTAGTTTATTTAAGGAATTATCGTATATTGATTGTACTTCATTAATATGCTCGCTGTCAGAGAATTTACTCACAAAATAACTTGCGTATTCCACCGCTTTTTTATATCGCTCAAGTTGCTTTTCAAAAATGCTGTTTTCTGCCAACAGGTAGGCTGTTTTAGTTAGTTTGAAACGCACTTGTTCGGCATTAGTTGTCTCAGGAAAATCTTTCAACAGATTTTCATAAGTCGTTGTCGCTGCTTGATATTGATTCAAATTGAAGTATAAATTGGCCTCTTCATATGTTTTCTTCTCCAGTTTAATTCTCAATTCGTCGATCAGACGGTTCGCTTCTTTTACCCGTTCGCTGTTCGGGAAGGTGTTGGCGAAGGTTTCAAATTCTTCAATAGCTTTATAGGTATTGGTTTGGTCAAGCCGGTAAATTGGGGAAAGTTGATAATTGGAATAAGCCGCTTGGAAGGAAGCTTCCTCACGCAACTCACTGTGTGGAAAAGTGGTGGCAAAATTCGTGTAATAGTAATTCGCCAGAACGAATTTATGCAGGTAATAATAGGTATTTGAGTAGGTGAAGTAAATCTTTTCCAATTCTGCTTTTCCCCGGTACGCCGGAATGATCAACTCGAAAAGGGTTTGGGCCCTTTGATATTCGCCTTGGTCGTAATATTCGAAGGCTTTTTTGTAAATTAAATCCGTATTCCCACTTGACCGGATTTTTTCAAAACCCGATTTGCAACTTGCTCCAAATAGGATAAACAAGCTCCCTGCCAACAACCCAAATATTGTCCTTTTTTTCATAAGCCTGCAAAATTACAATTTTTTTCATTGTCCGGCTGCTTTGCCGAAAAAATCGATTAAAGTATAACCGTCTTGCTAGAGTGTTAATTAACTATTCTTTTGGTTGGTTGTAAAAGGTGGGAAAAGAAAATAGTGTCGCTAGGCTCAAAATCATGAAGGGAAAGTGGCACTTTCTCTGCAGAAAGAGTGCCACTTTCCAATTGGGATTTATTGAATTATTAATTTCTGACTTCCCAACTCGCCTTTGTCATTTTTGAAAGTGATAAAATAAACTCCGGCAGCCAGATTGCCTCTTTCAATATTTATGACCTTATCGCGGACATTATGCAATTGTCTGACTACTTTTCCTGTCATCGAAGTAATCAAAATATCGTGGGCTGAATTGTCCGGGGTGTCAAGCGTAATTAAGGTGTTTAATTCAAAAGGGTTTGGAGCCACCTTAATATTCTTGATTGTAGAAATATCTGAAACCGCCGAAAGCAGGTCAGAAATATCACATGTGTTGTACTTGAACACTGGCATGACGAAATCTTCTGTAGTGGCCGGCAAAGTAAAAGTGCGATTTATATTACCACCACCATCTTCAATGGTGCAATCACCCGGTACACCTGGAGTATTGGGATGAAATTCATTCGTTTCCCAAGCATTAATAACAAATTTGAATAGGATTACACCTCCGAAAGTAAGGTCTAAATCAAAAGTGCCTACATAAACTCCGTTACCGTTATCATCTGTTAAAACGGTATTGTCAGGTGTCCAGCCATTGAAATCTCCACCGACTTTCATCACGTCGGAAGCTGGGTCGAATTCTGAAACGCCATTCATGTCAACGGCGATGATAATGGTATTAGCATTAGCCCAAAGTGCTAATACCAAAAAGAGCGCTAGTGAGTAATACTTTTTCATAAGTAGTCATTTTAAAATTTGAAAATATAAGTATTTAAAAAACACAAAAATACAACAAAAGTGAGTATTGAAGATTAGACTTTATAATTTTAACAATTTCCCATTTTAAACCCTCCGTACTTGCAAGTGTTTTTAGTGAGTGATAAGAGGGTTCATCTACCTATTCGCTTAGTTTTCAAGGTTTTATTTTGAAAAAGAACTTGCAAGAATTTTAAGGGCTTCTTTTTCTTTTAACCGCATGGTTGTTGCTTCTTCGGGTTTCTTATCTCCATATCCGCAGAGGTGAAAAACACCGTGGGCCATCACCCGGCAGAGTTCATTTTCGAAGGAGGCACCAAATTGCCGGGCGTTTTCGCGGACGCGGTCGATACTAATAAAAATATCGCCTTCGATAACAGGCGGTTTAGCATACGGGAAGGTGATAATATCTGTGAATGTGTCGTGATGGAGGTGCTTTATGTTGATGGCGTGGAGATAGGGGTCGGAGCAAAAGATAAAATGAAGCAGTCGCAATGATTTTCCTTCTTGTTCGATAATTGCTTCAAGCCACGTGCTAATAAAAGTGGCATTTGGGAAATCAAATTCCACCTCTTCAAAGTGAAAAAAAATGCCTTCTTCTTCAAAATAAAGGGGAAATTCGGATTGGGGCATTTAGTTTAAGTAGTTAAATTAATTAAATCTTAAACTGAATTTCCACTGTGCTTCCATTATTGTAAAAGGCGATATCATCCGATAGCTGTTTCATGAGGAATACACCCCTTCCTCCAGTTTTTACGATATTTTCTGGGGCAGTTGGATCGGGAAGATTTCGGTGATCAAAGCCTTGCCCTTCGTCGGAGACACGCAAAGCCAGGCAGTCGTTTTGTTTTTTCAGCTTTATCTTCACTATCTTCGATTCGTCTTTGCAATTGCCATGGATGATGGCATTGGTGACAGCTTCGGTAAGGCTAACGAGGATATTGCATTGTTTGTCTGGGTTGATTCTGAACCTGTCCACGAGTTTTTCGACGAAAGGCTCAACTTCTGAAACGTTTCCAGGGATAGACGCTAGTTTCAACATAAATTTTTTGTTCACTCATTAAAAAAAACAAAAAAGCACTCTACTGGGTATTCTGCAAGTTGATAGAATTACAAGAAATCGTTTCCGGTTTGCCCGATGGGATAGTTGAAATAGGTTTGGGAATAGCTTGCAACTAATAAGGTCTTTAAGTGGAATGTTTGGGGACCATTTTGTCAAACGGGTCGCAATTTACATAAAAATAAAACGCTTGTCAACAGTTGGGTGGAAAGTGAATAACAATTTGTGTTAAAAAAGATTTGTTAATTTTTGAGAATCAATTTTTTGTGTTGATAAAATGGTGTTCATTAATTTAAAGCTCATCCCCTATTTTTTTTTCAAGGAATTAAAATATTCTTCTACTAAGGACTTGTAATAAGGTTTTAAAGCCGGCGAGACTGTTTTGTATTGTTCAATTTCGGCGGCCCTTTTTTTGACGTATTCTTCCAGGGAGGGTGGTATTTTGCGTTTCTGTTCTCGGGCTGTTTCTGATTTGCGTTTGTTTTCGTATTCGCGTTCTCTTTCCGCTTTTTCGTGCTCCAATAAGCGGGTAAGAATTTCTTGTTGTCGTTTGACCATCTCGTTGGTAAGGGTTTTATTAACAAGGTCGGTTTCTATTTTGTTCATTTGCTCAATCAAATCTTCCAGTTCTTTTGAACCATGCCCTTGTTCCTGCAGTTGTTTTTCCTTCTCCCGCAGGGCTTGTCGCAAAGCAGCTTGCCGGGCCGCCATTTTCGCAAACTCTTCGCTGCTGCCTCCCATCCCTTTTTCCAGGTTTTCTTTCATCCTCTTCATTTGCTCATTCAAATTTCGCTGCCCTTTTGACATTTTATCCGAAGGCACATTACCCGGCTTGCCATTTCCACCTGGATGATTACACATTTGATTGCCGGACATCATCCCGGACATCTGCTGCTGCATTTGATCCATTACTTCGCTCAACATCAGGGCCAGGTCATTCAGGTTTTTCATACTGCGTTGTTGGTGTTCGCTTGCCTGGGGTTTGCGGCGTTCTTCCAATTCTTCGAGGCTTTGCCGCATATTGCTTTTGATGTCCGATACTTTTTCGCTCACGTAGCTTTCGATTTGGAATACCCGCTTACTCAAAGCCTGAAGACTGTCCTCCACCAGTTTGAAGTCGTCTTGTAGCTTGAATTGGCGCTCCACCAAATCGGTGTAGCGGGGCGTATTGATGGTGGTATTATTGAAGGCTTTCATCAAATCTTCCTGACCAAAAGATAGCCCGACCAGATTCTCCAGCAACTGCCGCAAGGCTTGCATGTCTTCCTGCATTTGTTCCATCTGCTGCGATTGCATCTGCATTTGCATGTTCGATGCCATTTTCCTCATTTTCTCTGCCGCGTTCTTTTGTTTTTGGGCAGCCTTTTTATTTTGATTTTGTTGCAATTGCTGTTGGCTGTCACTCAAATCCTGCTTAATATCTTCCATTTGTTCATCCTGATCGCCGAGGTCTTTCGGGTTTTCCATCTCTTGGTTCTTCTTTTCCAATTCATCCATTTGCTCGTCAATATCCTCAAATTTTTTATTGATATCCTCTTGCTTTTGCTTCAACTCCTCCTGCTTTTGTTGCTTTTCTTCCGATTGAGGCTCCTCGTTTTCAGCAGTCTGTTCTTCGCTGGCCTCTTCCGTTTCATCGCTCAGTTTCTCTTGCTCCTCGGCGAGTTGTTCCAATTTGTCAATGGCTTGTTGCATTTCGTATTCCACTTCAAGTTGCTTGAAAAGTTCAAGCATTCGGTCTAGTTCCATTTCCAACTCTTCATCGCTGAACTCCATGTCTTTCATCATATCCAGAGCGCCCTCCTTTTCCAATTTTTCCATCAATTCCTCGATTTGTTTCATCAGTTGTTCCATCTCTTCGCTCTTCGTTTCCTCAAAAAGCTTTTGCAACTGCTCCTGCTTTTCCGCGATGCGCTCGTCTGTTTGGGTAAATTCCTGTTGATTTTTCAAGTTTTCTTCAAAGGCTTGCTTGGCTTGTTCAATCGCCTTTCGCAATTCTTTCTGCCTTTCGAGCAATTTTTCCAATTCTTTGCGGGTTTGCCAATCCACCTCTTTTTCCTGCAACAATTTCTCGCGCAGTTTCTTCATATCTTTTTGAATCTTTTGGCTTTCTTCGAGGGAATTTTTCAACTTGTCCTTGATTTCCTCTTCGTTCTCATCTTCCATCGCTTCATATTCTTCCACCGTCGGCATGGCGAAGACCATCAGGTTTGTACGGGCTGATTTGCTGCCGTTCACGGCATCGTTGTCATAGACTTCAAAATAGTAGGTTACTTCCGTCCCAGGTGCAAGTTCCAGCTCGTTCAAATCCCAACTGTGAGTATATTGGATGGTTCGGGCATCCGGTTTTTGCATTTTTATGGTTTGCAATTCACCTTGAGTGCCATCTTCTTTATTGATGCGATAATTGAATGAAAGGCTCATCAAACCATAATCATCTGATGCTTCGCCGATGAAATACAAAAATTTGCTATCCAGGCTATCTTGAAATTTTTCGGCTTTTATCGTAGGATACAAATCCGGGATGACTGAAATTGAGTAACCGATGGAATCGGCATTAGGAAGGACTTCGTTGGAGATATAAAGTTTGTAGGATTCGTCGTGAAGGGCTCTTTTTTTGTAGGAAAAAAATTCGTCTGAAAAGCGCTTTGTTTGCACGATTTCTTTCTTGTTTGAAAATTTGATGGCAATGGCGTCCGTGTTTTGAGAATTGAAAACCCAATCAATCGTCGTACCGGCAGGGACAATCAAATCGCCGGTACTGTTAAGCGTTTCGTCCTTTCGGCCCGTGTAGTTCGGATAATTCAATTTTACATCAAAGCCCAAAATGCTTGGTTTTTTCAAAACCGCCAATTTGTATTCTTTTGATTCAATGCCACTCGAAAACAGCTTGAATTCGGTATCTTTTTGAACATTATTGAAGCGGTAAGCAAATGTCCCATTTTCCAACTTTGTCAGTCGATATTGGTAATTATCCACATCGATGAATACCTCGTCGGGCATCACCTCCCCTTCGACCTGCACCTTCAAAGGGTAATCGTCAAATTGAACTACGGACAAATTTTCCTCTCCAATTACGAAGTGAAAAGGAGCCGGTTTTTCAAACTCCTCGTTGTATTTTATCAGTCGCGCCGTGCTATCCTTTAACAAACTTGGCGCTGCAAACAGAAGGATGAACAACAAAAGCAAGGGCGGCAAGGCATAGCGCAGGTATTTCCGGTTTTGAGATAAATCAATCGCTTTTTTGAAAGGTACCAACTTGATGCGTTCTGATTTTTGATTAATGCTAGCCAGAATCAATTCTTTGTGGGATGCCCCGTCTGCCTGTTGCCGGAGTTGCAATACATTGAGTAATTTGTCTTTGACATCCCCAAAATGTTGACCGATAATTTTGGCAGCCTGTTCGTGGGAAATGACTATTCCCAATTTGAAATAGTGGATGAGCGGCAGCAACAACCACATAGTCAGGGCAGCCCCGCTGATGCCGACAAAAGACCAAAATAGCGTAGCCCGGATACCGCTGTGGAAATAAAATTCATGTTCCAGAAAGTTCAGTCCGAGGAACAAGGCCAAAATCAAGGCAATACTGTACAAGCCTCCCCGAATTAATTGATTGACGTAAAATTTTCGGATGAACTCATCCAGCTTTTCAATTAGCAATTGATAGTTATTATTGGTTGCCATGAGTCATTTTTAAGTTCGGTGTTCAGAGGTTATCAATTTGCGAAATCTATCAGATTTAGTAAATTTAAAATCGACGAATTAGAGATTTACTAAATTCGTAAAACTTAGCAAATCGAATTATTTAAGGCAAAAATGCTTGTATTTTTGACCGCAAAACTTCTCCATCCATGTTGCGTTCAAAAAGGTTGCCAGAGGGGAAATTTTTGCTGAAAAAGAAATTTCTCTTTTTGAAAAATAAAAAATCGAGTAAATAACTGACAAACCTTTGCCAACATTGTTGCAAAAAGGTGAAATTAGATAAGTTATTTTTAAATAGTATTTAATGAAGTGTTAAAGTAAAGACAGCAAAGTTAAAAGGACAAGACCTTTCCTTGCGTTAGCTTTTTGAATAAAAAATTGGAACTGCATCTTTGGCGGCTTATGCAGGATTTTGTTTTTTCAAATTTCGGACAAGTCAAAATAAAATGAGTAAGTTAGCCCCGTTAACAATTCGAAATATGAAAATCTACTTATATTTTATTTGCCTGTTCTTTTTCCTCCGAACTTCCGGAATTTCGCAGCCGGTAGAGTTGGAGTTGACACCCGCAAACCCTGCTACCGTAGGCATTTCTTCAGACCGCCTGAACCGCCTGGATAATTTTATTCAGTCTTATGTTGACAAGGAATGGTTCCCGGGGGGCGTGTTTTTAGTTGCCCGCAAGGGAAAAATCGTTTATCAAAAAGATTTTGGATTCCACACCAAGGAAAAGAAGGTTCCCTATAAAGAAGATGATATTTTTCGCATTGCCTCGATGACCAAGGCCGTTACGACCGTCGCCGTCATGCAACTTTACGAACAGGGCAAATTGGGCTTGGACGACCCTATCTTCTATTATATCCCTGCTTTCAAGGAGCCGAGAGTGTTGGATACCTTTAACGAGGCTGATTCCAGTTTCACCACCGTTCCCGCAAAAAAACCAATCACCATCCGGCATTTGCTCACACACACTTCTGGCTTCACCTATGGTGTTTTCCACCCTGGGAAAATTCAGATTGTCTATGAGAAATATCACATGAACGATGTGGGGCTTTCGCACGACCAATGGAGCAATAAAGAGTATATGGATCGTCTGGCCGAAGTTCCCCTGATTTTCCAACCGGGGGAGCGATTCATGTATGGCTTAAATATGGACGTACTTGGAAGAATCATCGAAGTAGTATCTGGTTTATCTTTGAGCGATTATTTTCGACAAAACATCTTTGAACCGCTTGGGATGGAGGACACCTATTTTTATTTGCCGAAGGAAAAACAGGATAGACTAGTCCCACTTTATACGCAGACGCGGGACAGGGGACTGCAAATGGCTGCCGAGGTTCAAGAGGATGCCTCCCGGTTTGATTATCCTAAAAAGCCCGATCATCCACATTATTCAGGTGGTGGGGGGCTTTCTTCCACCGCCATGGATTTTGCTCGTTTTATTCAGGCCTTGGTGAATGGTGGCAGCTATAAAGGGCAGCGGATTTTGGGAAGGAAAACCATCGAAGTAATGACTTCCGATCAATTGATTACTTTAAATGCCGAAGGGAAAGGGTTCAGCAAGTTGCCCGGATTGACCTTCGGCTTGGGCTTCGCCCTATTGACGGACCAGGGAGATGGACTGAATTCAAAATCCCCGGGAACCTATGAATGGGGAGGTTATTTTCACACCAGGTTCTTCATTGACCCGAAAGAAAAGTTGATATTTGTCGGGATGGGGCAAATTGTTCCGCTGCTTCATCCGGAATTTTGGCAACGTTTGTATACCATCATTTATAGTTCGCTAGAGGATTAGTTTCAGGCAATCTCTAATCCCGCTTTTGTCATCCATCTTGTACTTTCGTTGTAAACTTAGTCCTTACCTTGGTTTCCAATTTTAATTACTCCGCCGAAGTACCCGATGAAGCAAGTGTTCAAAATAGCGACCTTTCTTATTTTCTTTTGCATTGCAGTGCCTCTAAAGGCTTTTCATATTATCGGGGGGGAAATTACTTACCGTTGCTTTGGCGATGGGCAGTATGTCTTTACGATGAAAATTTACCGGGATTGCAGCAACCCGGATGCGGATTTATTCGACGACTCAGCCCCGATAACCGTTTTTCTAGGGGATGCTGCTCCCTTTGAGCAAGTAGATCATTTTTATGTCCCCATTTCCCCAATCACTCAAATTTTTCCCGATTTAAATGACCCCTGTCTCATCATTCCACCGAATGTTTGCGTACAGCAGGGCATATATGTTTTTAATTTGAATCTTCCCGTATCGAGTTCGAGTTATCACATTGTCTATCAACGATGTTGCAGGAACAGCACTATCACCAATATTGAATTGCCTTTTAGCGTGGGAGCCACTTTCGCCATTGAATTAACTTCCGAAGCGCAGGTAATGTGTAACAGCAGCCCTGTTTTCACCGATTTTCCTCCTCTCGTCATCTGTGCCGGGGAACCGCTGAATTTTGACCACTCCGCTAGCGATCGCGACGACGACCAATTGGTTTATGAATTGTGTGCCCCTTTGCAAGGAGGCGGACCGGTGGGGTTTCTGGAACCGGGGGACCCCAAAAGTTGTGACGGCTTTAAACCAGACCCCGGTTGTCCGCCGCCCTTTTTTCCGGTCGTTTATGCTCCCCCATTTTCAGCCCTTGACCCCTTGTCTGGTTCGCCTTCTCTGAGTATAGACCCCGTGAGTGGATTGATCACGGGAACACCTACTGTGCAGGGGCAATTTGTCGTCGGCATTTGTGTGAAAGAGTTCCGAAACGGCCAACTATTGAGTGTGGTGCAGCGCGATTTTCAATTTAATGTGACCTTTTGCGAGCCCACGGTCGTTGCTCAAATTCAGGCAGATTCCATCGTTAATGGGAACCAATTTTTTGTAAATTCCTGTGGTACCACAGTAGATTTCGTCAACGAAAGTTTTCAGGAAAATGCTATCAACCAAACATTTTGGGAATTTGATATTAATGGACAAACCCAAACCTTCACGAGTTGGAATGCAGAAGTTACTTTTCCAGGTGTAGGGACTTATGAGGGGTGTTTGTCCCTGAATGCCGGCACCGAATGTTCCGACTCTGCAACGATTATTGTCAACGTCTTCCCTGAAATAAAGCCGGATTTTTCCTTTCAGTTCGACACCTGTGTGGCAGGTCCGGCCACTTTTAAGGACCTTTCAATTGCCCCAAACAGCATCCTCAATGGTCGGGTGTGGGAATTTGGCGACGGGGAGGTATCCTTCGACCCCGACCCTCTTCATTTGTATCAAACCCCTGGTTTCTACGATGTCCGTTTGGAAATAACCGATGACAATGGTTGCGTGGAAAGCGTCGCCAAAACCATCCGGTACCAGCCAGTACCCGCATTGATCGTCATATCGCCGAATGCTTTTACCGGTTGCGAACCGGCGCGTATTTTTTTCGAAAATCTTTCTTCCCCCATTGACGAAACCTACGATATTAAGTGGAATTTCGGAGATGGCGGCACGGGCACGGCGATCAGTCCGGTCCATATTTACGAATCCCCTGGCATTTATGATGTTTCCCTGGAAATCCTCTCTCCAATCGGGTGTAAAACCGACGCCCTCTTCACCCAACTCATTGAAATTTTGCCTAGCCCGATAGCTGACTTTAGCTTTTCGCCCGAAAATCCGACCAACCTCCATCCGGACGTTCAATTCACCGACCAATCCGTAGATGCGGTTTTATGGCAATGGAATTTCGGGGGCTTGGGATCTTCGTCTGAGCAAAACCCCGTCTTCGACTTCCCCGACACTGGGCTACAGGAAGTGCAGTTGATCGTAAAAAATCTGAAAGCTTGTCCCGATACTCTCCTTCAATTGATTGACGTCATCCCGGAGGTCACCTATTTCCTGCCCAACGCCTTCACCCCCAATAATGACGGAGTGAACGACTCCTTCCAAGGGCAGGGGATGATGGCAGGCATCCAAAATTTCCGCCTACAAATTTGGAATCGGTGGGGGGAGCTAATTTTCGAAACCTCCGACCCCGGGAAAGGCTGGAACGGTAAAAAAACCAATTCCGGCAGGCTACTTCCCACCGGAGTCTATCTCTGTGTGGTCAGTTTTACCGGACCACGAGGCAAAGCTTTTCACATTAAAAGTTTGGCGACCTTGGTAAGATGATGGGGAAAATGCGCCTCTAAAAGACACTTCCTCTTACCAGGTGAAGGTGCTTGCTTTTTTTTCCGTTTTCTTTCTAGCTTTGACTTTCGTAATTAATCACCTTATAAAAAGTTAAAACATGAAACGAAGGATACTATTCTCCTTGCTAGTTGGCTTTTCTCAGATTCTTGTCGCTCAACGAGGCCAACCACTCGACATTCACATGGACTTTGAGTTGTACGACCCCCCCTCCACTCTTGTCGTTCCAGAACATCCCACTGACCATGCCAAATTCCCATTCATTGACGTGCATAGCCATCAGTGGAGGATGGACACCCAAGACCTAAGTGTGCTCGTTCGCCAAATGGATTCCCTCAATATGGGCATCATGGTCAATCTCAGTGGTAGAGGAGGCGACAAATTGAAAGCCATGATGGACAACGTGAATGCTCATTATCCCAATCGCTTCGTCGTTTTTACAAACATCAATCTCGAAGGAATCGATGAACCGGATTGGACCACAAAGACCGTCCAACAAATTGAAACCGATGTCAAAAACGGCGCCAAGGGTTTGAAAATTTACAAAAGCCAGGGGATGCGGAATAAAGACAAAGCCGGCAACCGCATTCGCATCGACGACCCCCGCATCGACCCCGTTTGGGAAAAATGCGGCGAATTGGGCATTCCGGTTCTTATACACTCCGCCGACCCCAAGTCTTTCTGGAACCCACTGGACGAAAAAAACGAAAAATGGCTGGAATTGAAAACCCATCCCGGACGGAAGCGCAGCGATACGGACCCGGCCCCCTGGGACACCATCATCGCCGAACAACACCACGTATTCAAAAAGCATCCGAAGACCACCTTTATCGCTGCCCACCTCGATTGGTACGGAAATGACCTGCAAAAGCTGGGCGACCTACTCGATGAAATGCCGAATATGAACGTCGGCATCGCAGCGGTCATCTACGAACTTGGCAGGCAACCCCGCATGGCAAACCGCTTCTTTGAAAAATACCAGAACCGCGTCCTCTTCGGCAAAGATTCTTACCACCCGAAGGAATATTACACCTACTTTCGCGTGCTTGAATCCGACGATGAATACTTCCCATATTACAAGCGCTACCACGCCTTTTGGAAAATGTACGGATTGGATTTGCCGGATGAAATTTTGAAGAAGTTGTACTATAAAAATGCATTGCGCATCATTCCCGGACTGGATGCGTCGCTGTTCCCGGACTGACGGGAAAATTGATGGGAGTTTAGCGATACGATTGCTTCGGGCAATCGTATCGCTTGAAAAACAGTCGTCAAAATCAGTTTGTCACTTTGCCGATTGTGCGGTGAAACCCACTGAAAGATTTCCCCAATTCATTCGCACCTCTGCCGCATTGCTGTCTTTTTCGGCAATTTCAAAAGCCAGCCGTTCGGTGAAGGTCGTCGCTTTGGTGGGTTTGACAGTCACCCGTAGGGCATCCAATTTGGATTCATAGTCGTAGGCACCCCATTGGTCGGGTTCTTTGTTGAAAATGAAAACCCATTCGCTTTCGCCTGGAATTGTAAACAATCCGTATTTCCCGGAAGGAAGTTTCTGTCCCTCAATCACAACATCTTTGTTCACCTCGAAGGTGGTGGCTTCGTTTGCACCGGTACGCCATACTTCGTCGAAGGGGACCAATCCGCCCCATAATTTCCTTCCTTTGACGCCGGGGCTACTGTAGTCAACTGTAAGGGTTAAATCCCCGATGGTTTTGGAGACGTTTGCCGGTGGGCTTGGGCGCTTGGATTTGTCTTCCTGGCAATTCGAATTTAAGGTGACTCCCAAAACAAACAATAACACGCTTAAAGTTTGTAGAATAATTTTGAATTTCATTTTTTATAAATTTAATGATGGTGAATAAATTACTTTTTGGAAACCCGCCCAAGCGGCAAGTAGTTGAGTGACCATTGAATTTTTATTTTCGGAGTATCGGAAATTATTGAACTCTCGACGAGCCCTTTCCCAATTTGGGAAGATTAATTTTTGGCTTCTCGTTTTAATTTTTTAAACCCTTTGCTGATACCTTCTTTAGTCAAATATCACCTCCTTGAGTGCCTTTAAACTGCCTTTACCAGGAGACTACATTGACTTCGCCGTTGGAAAAGACTTGCAATTAAAGTGTTATATTAGAAGGGGAGCGGCTTCAGATGTACTGATTTAGGGGGATATGCGTTCATTATTCCGAAAGTTAAAAACTTTTTCTTACCTTAGTTTCGCTTAGGGCGATATTCTTCCTTTCCTTTTTGCCCGAAAGGGTTTGTGGTCTGTCTCCCAATCCCTGAAATATTTTCACCCGAAGGATTTTTCAATCCGAACCTTAACCTTCTTCCAGTACTCTTTGCCACTTTTCATTTGGCTACCAAACTGGTTGGCACTCTTAATTGTACCGTTCCTTAGTCCAAATTTTCTAAACAAAACTATTTTAGTATGAAAAAAAAATTACACTCATTACTCCCCGCTTTGTTCTTTTTCATCCTCCTAAATACTTCCTTGGCTCAGCCCCCCAACGATAGTTGTACGGCAGCTATAGAGGTTTTTATGACGGATGTTGTTGATTTCACCACTTTGAATGCCACGAGTGGCGGACCTTTTCACCCGGATTCGCCTTGCCCTTCTTCTGCTTCCGATTCTATTTTTAGCGACATCTGGTATGTTCACACCGCCGTCATTACCGGCGAATTGCTCTGGACGCTTTGCGGAATGGCGGATTTTGACTCCCGCATCGCCGTCTATAAAGCCGGTGCGAGTTGTCCGCTAAAAGATGGGGACCTTTTGGATTGCAATGAAGACGGCCCCGCCCAATGCATTAACTTTGAATCGGAACTGCGCTTCAATGTGGTTCAAGGAGAGACGTACATGATGCGGCTTGGAGGCTTTGGCTCTGAAGAACCCGGAGCGCAGGGCAGTGGCTCTTTTTCGCTGGACGTGCCACCTTCAGGACCGCCGAACGATGATTGTGCCAATGCCATCCCAATTACCCTGGGAGAAGACCAACCCGTCACGAACATTAGCGCCACTACGGATGGTCCCGACCATCCCAACGACCAAATCTGCTTTGGTTTCGGGGACATCACCGCCCAGAATGATGTATGGTTTAGCTTCACTGCCCCCGTAACGGGATTGATAGAATGGTCCACCTGCGGCCAAGTCAATTGGGACTCCCGCCTGGTCGTTTACGGTCCGAATGTGGATTGTGCCACTGCATCACCCGACAACACGATCGGGTGCAGTGATGCCACCGGCGGTTGTGCCAATTTCACCAACATCCTGGATTTTGAGGTGGAAAAGGATAGTACCTACCTGATGCGAATAGGCGGGTTTGGAGGCGATTCGGGGGTTGGCGTTTTTGACCTCACGGAGATAACCCCGCCCGAACCCCCTGCCAATGATTTATGTGGTCTGCCCGATACTGCTTGGGTAATTACCCTTGACGAAGCGGACAATTTTGACGTCATCTTTGAAGGCAATACAACCAACAGCACCATCAGCGAAGGCGTTGTTGACCCTGCCTGCGGAACCGGGCAGGGAGGGGAATTTCCCGATATTTGGTATAAATTCAATACTCTGGGAAATGAGCAACTCGAAGTTCGTTTCCTCGGAACAACTGATGGCGCCGGTTTCTTTTGGGAGTTGTTTGATGCTTGTGGCGTACCCGTAGATACCAACATTATCCTCAATTCTTGCATCCGCTTTAATCCCGACGACCCCATCGCCATTGACACTATTATGAACCTGCCGCCCGAACCCACCGAATTTTTTATCCGGGTGGCTTCCTGGATTTTCTGGCCACCGGGGGAATTTTTCTTCCAGATAGTCGGGGATGTGGTTACAGCAACTGCCGAACCCAATTTTCCAGGCCACACCTCCCTGTTCCCCAATCCGGCTACTGACCGGCTCCAGTTGAACCTGAGCCTTGATGGAAATGCGGCTACGGAAGTTCAAATCGTCAACATGCTGGGGCAGAATCTCCTTAAAGTGGAACCGGGCAATTTACCTGCGGGCGAACACCATTTTGAGTTTGATACAGGCCAATTTCCCCAAGGAATCTATTTCCTGATCCTTCGGGCAAATGGTTTAGAACGCGGATTGAAATTTATTAAAGAGTAGTAGTACAGGGTTGAGCAGAGGTGTCGGAATAGTTTATATTAAACCAGACTTTTGGCGACGAAGAAATGATGGAAAACTTCGTTAAAAGTCTGGTTTTTTATTTTCAAGTCTTAATGTTTCGTCAGGGCGGGCATAGGTTTTGAAAAAACTCTGCCACCGCATTTGAAGGACGCCAAAGATGGCTTCGGCAATGATCCCCTTCGACATTTTAGAGGTTCCCTCCACCCTGTCGGTGAAGGTGATCGGAAGTTCTTTGATTTTGAAGCCAAGTTGCCAGGAAGCAAATTTCATTTCTATCTGAAAAGCGTAGCCGATGAAGCGAATCCTGTCCAAATCAATCGTTTCCAACACTCGGCGACGGTAGCCGACGAATCCGGCAGTGGCATCTTTGACGGGCATCCAGGTAACCAACTGAACGTAGAGAGAAGCCCCGCGAGAAAGAAATATGCGGTCGGAGGGCCAATTTTTGAGATTGCCGCCTTTGATATAGCGAGAGCCAACGGCAACATCTGTTTTCTGGTTGGTTAAAAGGGTTAGCAATCGCTGCAAATCCTCTGGGTCGTGGGAAAAGTCGCAATCCATTTCGAAGAGGTATTCATATCCTCTTTTCAAGCCCCATTTGAAGCCTTCAATGTAGGCCGTGCCCAAACCCAATTTGCCTTTTCTTTCGACGAGGAAGAGGGAATTGGGGAAAAGGTTTTGTTTGTCTTTGACAAGGTCAGCCGTGCCGTCAGGAGAACCATCGTCCACGATGAGGAGGTGAAAAGGATGCGAAAGTGCGAAAACCGTTTCAATCATTTTTACGATGTTTTCGCACTCGTTGTAGGTTGGAATTATTACTAAACTATCTGCTGCCAAAATGCTGGGTTTGTTTTACTTTCGACTTGGCGATGTCAATGTTTTAGTGATTGACAAAGGCTGCCGAGCATTCAAAATTTGGCGGGCAAAGGTAATGGAAAATTGGCGAAACTTAAATCGTGGTGTATGTCAAAATCAAGATGATTTAGATTCTCCAGCGGCCGGATTAAAATTCTCTAAAATAGCGACGGGCGTTTCGGCGGAAATTATCCTTCATTTGGGTGCCATCCAGAAAATTTCCGTCAATTTCATTTGGCGCATCCCGGTACAATTCAACCTCCCAGCGGGGGTTGTTTATTTCCCCGCGGGCAGTGGAATGGAGAAGCACATAACCTCCCACCGACAGGGAGGGGTCGTAAAACAGGAATTTCACATTGGTCTGTTTGGTGTAGGGAAAGTCGTTGTAAATCCAAATTTGATAGGGAGGGGCAGAAGGTTCGTTTTCCTCCGTCACTATGTCATCCGGCGCTCCGTATTTGATAAAAATATAGCCTCTGTCTGACTCAAAGCCATACCCAAAACCCGAATTAAAGGTCTCGTCGGCGTAGTGGGCTACCTTCATAAAATCGTCGTAGGCTTTCTTCGGATTAGTTGGATTTTGGGTTGCCCAAAAACTGAACAAATAAAGGCGCATGGCTTTGGGGTCATTATCTTTGATGAGCAGGTTGACGAGTTCGCCATCCTGAAGATCTACCAAAGGAGCTATTGCTTTAATGCTATACCTCAATTCTTCGTTGGATAGACGGCTGACAAACTCCTCATGGGAGGCTACCCCTTCCGCCATCGTTTCCCCCGAAGCGTTCAAATACGGATTGCTGCGTTGGAAAAAAATGGACTTTTTGCTCAATAAAGCTTTGCTGCGGTCGCGGACTTCCAGCACCAAATTGTAATTCCCAGAAGGTAGGGTTGCAATGTCCATTTGCAATAATAGCACGCAGATGGGATTGGGTTTGCGGCGTTTATGTCCGATTTTAACGGTTTCCGTGTCGCCATTCCCTTTCACTCGTTCGATGGAATAACTCACCATGAAATCTTCCCCGATGGTCTTGTCGGCATTGTAGATTTCATTGTAAAAAATCAGCTTGGATGTATTTTTATCGTAAAAATTGTACGGGAGGCATTCCAGGTACAGCCCATTTTTAATCAAAGGGCTTCGGTCTTCTTCCTCTGCTTTTTTGTAGGAAGCCAACAGTTGAATATCCGATTGTTCCAATTTATACTCCGAAAAAAGAATGTTAAAAGAGGTGTTGTATTGTTTATGATTTTCATCATTATGCACATCCCGAAAAGACACTTCCAAATCATAGTGCCCGTTTTGGAGGCTGTACCGTTTTAGGTCTATGAAATTAATAGCTTGTTCGGTGTAGGGGCTGTTCAGGCGGTATTTGTCGAATTTCACGATGGTCTCTCCTTGTTTAAACATTAAAACCACATCCACGGCTGCCTGCAATTTGCCTTCCTGTCCTTCCACCGGCACAAAATCGACCGTGCCACCCATAACGTGGAGATATATTTCGACATAATTTTGTTGCGGGCTTTTGAAAGTCGCGTAGGATACGCTTACCTCCAGAGCAAAAGAGGTAGTCGCAAATTGAAAAAGAGCGAAAAGGCTTAGGATGGTCTTTTTCATGGTAGCGGGAAGTTCTATTAATTCAGTGAAACAATTGAACCGAAAATAATTAAAAGTCAGGTTTCAAAATTGATTCCTAAAAAAGTAACGTAAGTTACATTTTTCCCGAATGAATGACAAACCGGGACATCCAAATTGTAATAATCGAAAGAGAATCATCGGAAAATAATCGTTGAGAATGCCTTCAGAAAAAGCTATTTGGAAAGAAAAAACGCCCAGGTTTTTCAAAACCAGGGCGTTTTAGATACGCTGAAAGAGAAAGTTCGAAATCTGAAAACTGTCT
>CAZJYF010000015.1:0-19295 GCA_964549665.1 uncultured Saprospiraceae bacterium | reverse complement strand
GTGGCCTAATTTTTCCATTCGGTAGTCCCTCCACTTCCCAGTAGAGTTTCCAACTGAAATTGCAAAATCCTGTACGATTCCAATGTGGGCAGTTGAATCGCGGCTGTTAGGAATAATCTGGCAAATAATCTTCCGATAGCAACCTGATATTATCCTTGAATATTCGTAGTCTGACTACGAATATTCAAGGATAAATTTGTACTTTGGCAGAAAATTCGATATGCCACCAACCACCATTGCGCGGAAAAAAGACTTGAACAGCGTTAAAGAATTGCTGAAAATATTTCCTGTCACAGCAATATTGGGGGCACGGCAGGTTGGCAAAACCACTCTTTCGAAAATCTTTAAACCTGACCATGTTTTTGACCTTGAAAACCCAAGGGACCTTGTGATTTTGGATAATCCTCAGCTTGCGCTTGATAGTTTAAAAGGTCTGATTGTAATCGATGAGGTACAGCAAAAACCAGAATTATTTCCTCTGTTGCGCTATTTAGTTGATAACAAACCTGACCAACGATACCTTTTACTCGGCAGTGCTTCCTCAAATTTGAAACACCAAAGCGGCGAGTCGCTGGCAGGTCGCATTGGCTATTATTACCTAACAGGGCTTAACCTGGCCGAGACGGGTTTCGCACAAATGGAAAGCCTGTGGTTAAGGGGAGGATTCCCCCGTTCTTTTCTTGCCCGTAATGACAGGGAGAGTATGGTTTGGCGCACTAATTTTATTTCCACTTTTTTGGAAAAAGACCTGGCGATTTTTGGAGCCGGCGTTTCTTCTACTTTTATGTACAGACTTTGGGTGATGCTTAGTCATTTTCACGGACAGACACTTAATTACAGCCAGTTAGGTCGTTCTTTGGGGGTTAGTGATAAAACCATAAAGCATTACCTGTCCGTTTTGGAAGATACTTTTATGATAAGGTTGCTAATGCCCTGGCACGCAAATGTTGGCAAACGCCTGGTAAAAAGTCCAAAAATATATGTGAGGGATTCCGGCATTTTTCATGCACTCCAATCCATTCATTCCATGCCGGATTTGAGAAACCATCCCAAAATAGGCGCTTCCTGGGAAGGGTTTGCCCTTGAAGAACTGGTTTCCGTGTTATCAAAAAGAGATAGCGAAGTATTTTTTTATGCGGCTCATAGTGGTGTTGAACTAGACCTTTTCTGGCAGGACAAAGGCAAAAAAATGGGAGTCGAGTTTAAATACATGGATGCTCCCCGAACTTCCAAATCGATGCATCAGGCAATGGAAGACCTCGCCCTTGACCGCTTGTGGGTGGTTTATCCCGGGGATAAAACGTATTCGTTGACGGATAAAATAACGGTAATCCCATTGCAAAAAGCGGAGGCTGACCTGTTTTGAAGATGCCGGACAAATAGCTGAGGCAGGAAAGGAATTTATTGGATTCAAGATAAGCGTGCCAAGGTCAGGATACATTTTCACTTTAAGAAAAGGCACGATTTACTCTCTAAGCACTTTTTAATTTCACATTTAATATTTTACATTTGGCGAAGGATTCATGAAAGACACCTACCATCATAAAGGACTCCGCAAAAAACTAATAGATTCCCTTCGCAAAAAAGGCATTCAGGATGAGCGCGTTTTGACGGCGATGGACGTACTGCCTCGCCACTATTTTTTGGACAACGCCTTTGAAGAAATTGCCTATCAGGACAAAGCCTTTCCGATTGGGAATGAGCAAACCATTTCGCAACCCTTCACCCTTGCTTTCCAAACCGAGTTATTGGATGTGAAAAAGCGGGAAAAGGTGCTGGAAATCGGAACCGGATCGGGTTATCAGGCCGCGATTCTCGCCACTTTGGGCGCACGGGTTTTTACTATTGAACGGCAGGAAGCACTGTACAATGAAGCCAAATTTGTTTTGAAGGAGTTGGGCTTCCACGGCATCCGTTTCTATTTCAGAGACGGCTACAAAGGCTTGCCGGAATTGGCTCCTTTCGATAAAATTCTGGTCACTGCCGGAGCGACTTCCGTGCCGGACGCCTTGTTGAAACAATTGAAAACAGGGGGCGTTTTAGTAATACCCGTGGGGCGAAAGGTGCAGCGGATGATGCGAATCACTAAAGTTTCGGAAGAGGACTATCAAAAAGAAGATTTTGGGTCTTTCCGCTTTGTTCCTTTTTTAAAAGGCATCGAAAATGTTGAATAAGGAAGCGCCGCCAAATTTGAACCTTGCCCTTCTTTTCCGTAATTTTGTGGGCGTTTAGGTTCAAAAAGTAAGTACATCTTCGCCAAATTTTTAGAAGCCGTCAAAAAAGACTTTGCTGAACTCATTGTGAAATATCGAGAAGATAGGCTTAGATTTACTAAATCTGGGAGATTTTGCAAATCGTTTTGTGGGCCCTCAAAGCCTTTTAACCAATTAATTCAAAACAATGGCACAAGTTGAACTCATCATGCCCAAAATGGGCGAAAGCATTATGGAGGCCACCATTTTGAAATGGCTCAAAAAAGTGGGCGACCCTGTAGAATTAGACGAAACCATTCTCGAAATTGCTACCGATAAGGTAGATTCCGAAATACCCTCTCCCGTGGCCGGCACCATCGCCAAAATTTTGTACGAAGAGAACGAGGTGGTAGAAGTTGGTAAGGCGATAGCCATCCTGGCCACGGAAGGAGATGAGGTGGTTCCCGAAGCCTCCCCGGGCCTTCAGGAGGAGGAAATTCCTTCCTCAAATAACCGCACAAACGGCGTAGATCAACCGCCTGTAGAAAAAGAAGAAGTCCTGCAAATGGCAGAAGCTATTGCCATTTCTGATATGCCAAAAGCGGGGTCCGGCGAGCGGTTCTATTCCCCTCTCGTTCGCAATATTGCCAAAAAAGAAAATATCAGCCGGGCAGAATTGGAAATCATCCAGGGTACTGGGCTGGATGGACGGGTTACGAAAAAAGACATCCTGACCTACCTAAAAAATCGAACCGCGGAGCCACAACTTGGACAACCTTCCATCCAGCAAAGTCAGCCGGCCATTCGTCCTCAGCCACAAACTTCCTTTTCGGCAAAAGGGGCAACTAGTATCAGTGGAAATGTTGAATTGGTGGAAATGGATCGGATGCGCAAATTAATCGCCGACCACATGGTGCTATCCAAGCACACTTCTCCCCACGTTACTTCCTTCGTGGAAGCTGATGTAACCAATATTGTAAATTGGCGCAATAAAGTGAAAGGAGTGTTCCAGGAAAAATACGGTGAAAAAATTACCTTCACCCCCCTTTTTGTGGAAGCAGTGATTAAAGCCATCAAAGACTTTCCAATGATCAACATCAGCGTTGACGGGAACAATATTTTGGTAAAAAAGGACATCAATATCGGCATGGCAACAGCGCTGCCTTCGGGGCATCTTATTGTGCCTGTAATCAAGCAGGCGGATGAAAAAAGCCTGCTGGGTTTGACCAAAACCGTAAATGACCTGGCATACAGAGCGCGTACTAATAAATTGAAACCCGACGAAATTCAAGATGGAACTTTTACCCTTACCAACGTAGGCACTTTCGGAAACGTAATGGGAACACCTATCATTAATCAACCACAGGTGGCGATTCTAGCCGTCGGCGCCATTCGCAAAAAACCAGCCGTGGTGGAAACCGAATACGGTGACCTGATTGCCGTGCGGCAAATGATGTTTTTGTCCCTTTCGTATGACCACCGGGTGGTAGATGGTTTTTTGGGCGGTTCATTCCTCCGCAAAACAGCCGATTACCTTGAAAATTTTGATGTGAATAGAGGGGTATAAAAGTGAACCAAAAATCAATTCTTCCATGATTTTCCGATGGATAATAGGGTTGGCATGTCTCGTTTTTTCTTCCTGCCTCCATGCACAGGCAGATAGTGCGGCGTATTTCAAAAAAGCAGGAGAAAAGTATTACAAAGCCGGTCAATATGATTCCGCTTTGAGGGCCTTGCTCAAATACCAAAAAATTATTTCAGACGACCCCGGGGTAAATGAAAAAATCGGGCTCAGCTTTTTTCTCACCAATGAGACCCAATTGGCGCTCTCCATTTTGACAAAGGTCGCCGAGGAGGAAAAATCACCCTCTGCCGATACGTATTTCTACCTCGCCAAAACCCTCCATGCGGAAAACCAATTTAAGGAAGCAGCTAATTTTTACAAATTGTTTTTAAAAGTGAGCGGTAAAAATGATGCGAGGAATGAAATGGTCAAAGATGAACTCCGTCGTTGCGCCTTCGGAATAAAAATCCAACCTATTGAAACGGCTGTGCTGGTAGAAAACCTTGGCGAAAAAGTCAATTCCCCGGGGGACGACTTTCGTCCAATCCTCAGTCCGAATCACGCAGACCGCCTGTACTTTTCATCCATTCGAGAAGGGAATTTGAAGGATTTGGACAAAGATAAAGCGCAAGGCACGGATGATCGCCTTATGTATAGTTCGGATATGTTTTCCACCAGTCTCGTCAACGGCGAATGGAGCGCCACCAATCGCATGAATTTTTTTCTCAACAGTCCCTCTCATGAGATGGTGTTGGATTTCAGCACCGACGGTTCGAGGATGTATTTTTTCAGAGGTCCCACCCTTTACGGCGGCGAAATCCTGATAGACACGTTCCGGCAGGAAGTTGTCGATAACACCCTTTTTCCACCTTCATTCAACAGTCCTTTACAGGCGGAACAGGGAGATGGCAACCCCTATTTTTTCAATGACACCATTTTGCTTTTTGCCAGCCGGAGAGAGGGAGGTTTTGGAGGTCTTGACCTGTACATCACCGAATTGAAAAATGGAAAATGGACTGAGCCGGAAAACCTCGGTTCTACCATTAACTCACCCTATGACGAAACTTCTCCCTTCCTCGCAAAGGACGGCCGAACACTTTATTTCAGTTCCAATTACAGTCGCCAAAGCATCGGCGGTTTGGATATTTTTAAAACGACCTATGTTGACCAATCTGAAAGATGGACTTCTCCCGAGAACCTCAAAACGCCCATCAACTCCGCCGGCGATGACGACCATTTCCGGCTCGCGGATGATGGGCTGAAAGCTTTTTTTTCGTCTTCGAGAAGTCTAGGTTTTGGAGGGCGAGACCTTTATGTCGTCTATTTTCCGGCCCCTCGAAATGAGCAACTCATTTCTTCGGTGCCTATTGCCTTTGAGCAGGTTCTTGACTCCCGGGAACAATTGGCTGAGGTGGCCATTTCGGAAGCCACACCCAATGGAGAGACGGGTTTTCCAAAACAGAAAATCGCAACCTATGAAATAGCCCCACTATTTTACGAAACGCAAAGCACGCTATTGACGCCTGTCAATATTCAAAAGTTGAATAACCTCATCCAATTGTTGAATAAATACCCTCAATTAAAGGTGTGCCTTACCGGGCATTCCAACGACAATGATTCTAAGTCTTTTGACTTATTCACTTCTATCAAAATGGCAAAAAAAGCGGGTGAATATTTGGTTCAAAACGGCATCCGCGCTTCCAATGTGGTGTTGAAAGGCGTGGGGTCATCCTATCCGATTGCCAAAAACAAGCTGTACGGGAAGCCAAATCCTGCTGGAGATAAACTCAATCGGCGTATTGAAATAACGATACACCACACAGAATATGTTCCGATTCGGGTAATCGTGAAAGAGCCGCACATAAACAATTTGATGACAAGCCCCGAAGGCAACTATTTCAAAACAGCGACCAATGGTCTTTCTTACAAAGTTCAAATTGCTTCTATCAAACAAATGTATCACGGGGACTTAATCACCCGTTATCGCGGGGCAATGGTCGAAAGTAATTTCCATTCGGAATTTTACGATTACTCCGTAGGTCTTTACCAAACCTTCAATTCGGCTGATGAACTTCGAAAGGACATGCTGCGTCATGGCGTCGCAGAAGCAACTGTGGTGCCTTACATCCACGGGCTTCGGATTTCGAAAGAAGAAGCACCTTCTTACGTCAAAGCTTATCCCGATTTGGGAAATTTTCTCGCTCCGTAGAACCACTTTCTCCCACTTCCAAACTCGGAGGTGCTGTGGGGCTGAGTTTAAAAAAAGAAGGACTTATACTGGAAAGCCAACAGGGCTAGCAATATCAATAAATGCACTGCTTCGGCCCCATTTCTTTTCATGTCGGCAAAGGAAAAAGCGAGAAAAACGCCGGCAGGGAAGGCAATTAGTTGAAACTGTTCAAAATTGGAATTTTCCAGGTAAGCAATGGCTAAACCGGCTATCAACAAGCCCCAAAACAAAAGGCTGATTTTTTTCTGCTCTCTAATTAATTTTTTCTTTTTGTAATACCCTGTATTTAGCAAGAGGAATAAAAAAAGGAATCCAAAAAGGCCGATTTTAAGATAGGACTCCCAGTTAAATAACCCTGGAAAACCACTGGGGAGATGAAAATTTTGGACTACCTGATTCTGCCAGAAAATAGGCAATTTGTTATACCAAAAAAAATAGGTGGCTGCCAGGAAATACAGAACCCCAAAGCCCATAAGCATTTGCAAAAAATCTTTAATGCGGAAAGTTCTTAAAATGCTCAATCCGGCTATCCCCAACAAGAGGAAGAAAGCAAATGAAAAATAGAACATACTTGCGATAGCCAGCCAAAAACCTACGTTGAAGAGTTGGATGGCACAAGAAGTCTTTTTATGGGTATTGAAAAGTTCATAGACCGCGATGATGTAAAAGGTGGTTCCCAAAAGAATAGGTGAAAGATGCAAAAAATCGGGTATGGCGCAAGATACCAGAATGTAAAATAAGCCAGGAAATAAATTTGCTTCTTTGCCTAGACGGTGATTCAGCACAAGGAGATTTATCATGAAAGCTTGTACCAATAACAGAAAAATAGCCAAACTTTTTGAGGCGACACTTTGGGTTCCAATCCAATTGTATATCACTTCACTAAAAATACTCTGCGTAGTAGGTTCCCACCTAACAGGTAAAATGAAGGCCGACGCCCAAAACAGCAAAATATAGAATAGCAGGAATGCGCTATTTAGAAACTGGTTGGTTCGAAATAAATTTAGCACAATTGGAAATGCGTTTAATTAAAAAAATGCAACTCGAGCAAATCAGCTCGTGGAAGGAAGTTTTATATTTCCCTGGCTATACTTCAAAAAAAACATGGCTAAAATAATAAAATAATGAGGAGGTCACAGCAAATTTGAAAGGAATAGGCGTCATGGCGTAGCAACTTATAATTATTGGCCGATTATTTTATCATTTTTCCTGTGAACAAATTTTCATGCTACCCCCGATATTAAAAAATTTCGGGATATTTTGTGGAAAACCATTCTCCCTTTTCTCTTATTGTCAAAACCGCAAACAATCAAGCTTTTTCACCCCAAAAAATCAACCCTTATACACCACTTTAAAGTCCACAAATTTTAACTTAACCCCAAAAAACTTGTATTAACTAGCTCTTTTTCAAATGAAAAACAGGTGCCCGGTTCAATGATTATCATTTGAATCGGGCTTTTTTTTTACCTTTCCGCACTGCCCTTTTAAAACTTAGCCCCATTCAAATTGATTTTTAAATTAGAATGAAGATTGCAGTCTTTTCATTCTTAATACAGAGGAGGAGAATATAATTAGGCATCCATGAATAAACTACTTCTTCCATTGACAATACCTTTCTTGGCACTTGCTTTTATTTTTGGTGCTATTGATAAGGAAAAATATCCACAAAACTATTTTGGGTCGCCCGTCCATCATAGCATTCGCCTTGCGGGTACTTTTGGGGAATTGCGGCCGAATCACTTCCATTCCGGCATCGATATTAAATCGAGCAACGGAAAAACTGGTAACCCGATATTTGCCGCTGCTGATGGATACGTTGTGAGAGTTAAGATAGTAGTCGGTGGGTTTGGAAGGGCTTTATATATGAGACACCCCAATGGTTACACTACGGTTTATGCCCACCTCAAAAAATTTACCCCGGAAGTGGAGGCCTATGTGAAAAGGGAACAATACCGGCAGCAATCTTCCACTATCGATTTGTACCCGGCAGCCAATTTGTTTTCATTCAAAGGAGATGAAAAGATTGGCGAAATGGGTAATTCGGGCAGTTCGGAGGGCCCACACCTCCATTTTGAAATTAGAAATTCGAAAACCGGAAAACCCATCAACCCGCTGTTGTTCGGCTTTCTTATGTCTGACCACCGCGCCCCCCAAATGTACCAATTGAAGGTGTATTATTTGAACGACCAAGGCGAAACCCTGGAGACAAAAATATACCCACTTTCCCAATTGGGGCACCTTTACCAAGTCGATGGAGATACCCTCAGGCTTGGGGCATGGCGGGTTGGCTTTGCCTTAAAAGTATATGACCACCACGACAATGTATCCAATTGGAATGGCATTTACTCTCTGCAGATGTTACAAGATGATTCTATTGTCTATGATTTTGTTTTCGAATCCTTTTCCTTTGGCGAAACCCGCTACATCAACGCTCATTGCGACTACGAAGAAAGGGTTACGAAGAAAAGTTATTTCAATCGTTGTTATTCCCTTCCGGGAAATAAGCTTTCCATTTACGGAAAGAAAGTGAATCAGGGCATCATAAAATTGCACAAAGACAAGGCAGCCAAAATTTCGATGGTTGCAGCGGATGCAAATGGAAATTCCTCCAAATTGGAGTTTTGGGTAAAACGCGGCAAAGTGGTGCAACCCAAACGACCGCCTTTCAATTATTTTTTGTCATACAAAGAGGAGAACGTGATTGATAAACCTTCACTGTACCTCCATTTCCCCAAAGGAACTTTTTATGAGAACTTGTATATGCGCTACGAATCTATCCGCGAAAATACGAGCGAATATTTCTCTGAGATTCATAGCGTTCACGATTATAAAACCCCTGTTCAAAAATATTTTGACATCGGCATCTTCCCGACCGTTTACATTCCGGAAGAAAAGAAAAAGAAAGCTATTGTCGGTTACTGCGAAACTGATGGCACCATTATCAGTTATGGCGGAAGTTGGCAAGAAGGGAAATTGTTTGCCAAAGTCCGCGCATTGGGCGATTACTGCATTTTAATAGACGATGTACCTCCAATAATTGAGCCCGTCATTTTCCATAAAACCATGAAGGGATATTCCAAAATGGTGTTTAAAATATCGGACAACTTCCCAACAGCGGGAAAAGCCAAAAGTCTTTCTTATAGAGCGACAGTAGATGGCAATTGGATTTTGATGGAGTTTGATGGAAAAAAGGATTTGCTAACGCATCGTTTTGATGAAAGAATTGGGCCGGGAGAACATCATTTAAAACTCGTAGTCAAGGACGACAGGGGAAACCGGCAGGTATTTGAAAGGACCTTTTTGCGATAATGCGGCTGCGAATGACTAAATTGCCGATTACAAACTTCACTGAAATTAACCAAAAATGAAAAGAGATGACCACTTTAAAAAAAGGCGATAAGGCACCCGCATTTTCCTGTTTGGATGAAGCTGGAAGGTTGCTTTCGCTCGACGACTACAAAGGCAAAAAATTGATTCTGTTTTTCTATCCAAAAGACAACACCCCTACTTGCACGGTTGAAGCCTGCAACTTGAGAGACAATTACAATCTGCTAAAATCCAAAGGATTTGAACTTCTCGGCGTCAGCCCCGACGGCGAAAAGAAGCATCGAAATTTCATTGAAAAATTCAATCTGCCCTTTCCTCTTTTGGCTGACAAAGACCGCGAAGTCATCCAATCTTATGGCGTTTGGGGAAACAAAAAATCATTTGGGAAGGAATACGAAGGCTTACTTCGCACCACCTTCGTGATTGACGAACGGGGGGTGATTGTAGCCGTTATTGCAAAAGTAGAAGCAAAACGACATGCCGAGCAGATTTTGGAGGAAGTTGGTTGAGGAGCTAGTACAGTAGGCAGTAGTACAGTTTGCACCGACACATTAAACTGCCTACTCCTTCGGAGAACTGTGAAAAACGGCGATAAAAACAATCGCCATTTTCATCGGAAAGCTAATTTCATCTTCAAATTCATCGACGATAATCCATTCCCTGGGATCTCCTTCCCAATTGGTGTAGATTTGAAAGTTGCCATAAGTCACCTCCTTTATTGCCCATTCATCCCACCTATTGCCATACTTGGATTGCAGGGTCAACCGGGTGCTGTTGTCGGTGATGCGCCACTGGCGAAAGTCATTGGCAAAGACCGTTCTGGCCGTCACGATTTGGTTGTCCCCGCGAATTTCCCATTCGTTTGGATTTTCCTTCCACTTCAACTTTATGGTTCCAAATTCATCCCCGAGGCGGTAGTCCCATTCCGTCCAATCATTGCGGGTTGGCCAGCGCATCTTGAGGTTCCCCATCACTTCTTCTTCATCGGAAAAAAGTTGCCATTCGACAAAGGAATCGCTCCAGGTAGTGGCTATGCCGGTGATATATTGGGCATGCAGAAGGAGAGGAGCAAAGAGGAGGATTATATTTGTAAAAATGCTTTTCATAAAAAGTTGAAAATTAATTACAAATCGCATCCCGATACCAAAACTTTTGTACAGGATTCGGTTTGTTTGGTTCACCTTAGCCGACTCCAATCTCTTCCTCGATGCCTGCAATCACTGCTACCGATTTCTCATAGGTTTCTTTCACAGCATCCGAATTATCCATTCCAGCAAAGAGCGCCATTTCGCAGCTTTCGAGAATTTTCATAAACTGCTCGATATTGGAAGAGCTTACCCGTAGCGATTGCAATTTATCCCGAACATTTTCTTTGGTCAATTCCGCCACGGGAATGTCCAATTTATCACAAACATAGCCCAGAGAAGCGCGGGAAATTTCGTCGTAAAAAGCACTGCTATCGCCATGTTGAAGGTGCATTTTGGCCATCGCCAACCGCTTTTGGGCAACTTTTTTGGCACGCCTTTTTTTCAAAAGGCTAATGTCCATTCCCGCGCGTTTCGTCTGAATTTGCTTGGCAGCAATGACCCCGCACAAAAGTAAAAACGGTAGCAGGGTGAAAACCCAAAAAGTCGTAGAGCCAAAAAATGGAGCGCCTTCTTTTTGGAGATTGGCGGTTAGTTTGATGAAGCGAATATCCTCAATGGGGGAAGTTGTTTCGGCAATGCCGCCGCCCATATTTTTATTCGATCCTTTTTTAACCCTTGCCCGAAAAGGGCCAGCTTTTAAAGTGACGTATTTTAGGCTGTCGGTATCAAAATAGGTGAATTCAGGTTGAACCAGATAATTGCCCGGCACCTTGGGTATGGCAAGATATTCCACAGCTTTGCCACCGCCCATTTCGCCCTGATTTTCAAAAGTTCTTTCCTCCGTAATTTTGGGGTCGTAGACTTCAAAAGAATCCGAAAGCATCAGCGGTGGAGGTTGCACTCTTTTCACGTCGCCGTTTCCGGAGATTATCATTTTTACCGTCAACACATCGTCCGTCGTCAGCCTATTGGGCGTCATCACCGCCCGAAGCGTGTATTTGCCAACCGCCCCGGTGAAAGTTTCAGGCGCATTTGGTGGAAGCGCATCCACCAGAATTTCTACCGGGTTGGTTTTCACCAAAATGGGTTGCACTCTTCTGCTAAAAAAGAAACTCCTCGCATTGGGGTTGTCAACCAACATCCCTAATTGTATTTGCGCCGATTGGATAGTCAACTGGCCAGCCTGTTGTGGGAAAAGGGCTACCCGCTTCAAAACCTTTGTCGTGTATTGCACACCGTCAACAACTTCTTTGAGTGTTGCTGAATTGAATCGTTTCACCGCTTGCGCATAAAAACCCGTGTAAGCAGGCTCTTCGACAATGTTGTAACTATCGATATTAACCGTGGTGTAAAGTTTGTAATTCAAGAGGATTTGTTGGCCGATTTTGGCACTCAAGGAGCTTGGTTCCAGCTTAACAAATGCTTCTCCCCCTGCTTGGCCCTTACCAGTCTGCCCTTTGCCAACGTTTGTGTTTTTACCTTTTACTACTTCGATGGTAAGGGGAGTTGTTTTGAGCATCTTTCCATTGACTTTAATGCTTGCACTGCCAATGGCAAACTTGCCGGTTTTCAGTGGTTGCAGCGTATAGGAATAACCCATCTCTTTCGACACCTTCCCATTGATAATGGAAGTGCTCATCGAAGTGCTCGGACCAGCCACTACCCTGAAATTTTTGAAATCGGGCGCCCTGAAATTGGTGCCGTTCGCGTTTTTTAAGGTAAACTTCACTTCAAAAAAACTCCCCGGAACCACCTGTTTGGCATTGCAAAATGCTTCAAAACGAACTTGCCCCTGTTGTGCAATTACGTAACTCTGAAAGATGAAAAAGCTACTGATTGAAAGCAATATTCTAATCATCCTTTGCTGTGATTCTAATTATTCAAAACCTATGCCTTGGCTTTAAATGTGAAAGGTTTTAAGTATTCGTTTAGCGTCCTATCGGGACGAAATACCGGTAGAAACGTTGGTTGATTCCATATAACAATCCGTGCCGTCAGGTACGAAATATGTAAGAATACCGTACCTGACGGCACGAGAAACCTCCCCCAAACCTAATCTACCTATATTTTGTCCCTCCGGGACACGCTAAACGGATATAACTTTCAAAATCTTTCACATTTGGATTGCCCTACTTCATCACCCCTTTGCGCTCCTTTTTGTAAAAATTCACCCCCGCGCCATAGACCCAACCTTCATGCCCTTTTTTTGTCTGAATTTTTACCCAGGGTTCATCCGCAATTTCATAACCTAAATTGATTTGTTGGGTGGAATCCGTCACTTCATTCATAAAAAACACCTCCTCATAAAGTGGCAACTTTCCAATAACATCGCTATTCAGCTTTGGTTCTTTGCGAAGGTTTAAGCCGTCAATGTTGACAAAAAGTTTGGTAAAGCGCCGAAGTTCGGAAATAGACGGAGTGCTTGTCGGTGTACGAACCTCTCTATTGGGAACGTGGTTCTCCACCGTCGAATCGGTCAAAGTTTCTTCCTGATTTTCGCTTAAAGCCAATTCTCTGTATTTCGCTTTGGTGGCACTGCATTTCGATGTCGCCCAAATCAAAAAGCTGATGAAGAACGCAAATAAAATTATTATTTCAATTTTCGGCAATAATCCTTTCATTTTTTTATTCATTATTGAGATTTTTGGGTTTTCAATTTCGAACTTACGAAAAAATTTTAATAATTGAAGTGTTCGAAAGGATTGAAAGGAAGGAGGTTTTTTGACCAATGACCTTCAATGACCAATGACCAGATTATGCAGGAACTGCTTTACAAAATTGCCATCACCAAAATTCCGCTTGTGGGTGCGGTAACAGCCAAAAACTTAATCAGTTATTGTGGTGGCATTGAAGCTGTTTTTGAAGCCCGGAAAAAGGATTTGCTCAAAATTCCCGGCATTGGCGAGCAAACGGCCCAGCACATTTTGAAACAGGATGTGTTGAAAGACGCAGAAAAAGAATTGCTTTTTATTGAAAAGCACGACATTCTACCGCTTTATTTTTTGGATAAAAATTTTCCTCAGCGGCTGAAACACTACAATGACTGTCCCGTACTGCTATTTTATAAGGGAACGACCGATTTGAATCAAGAGCGATTCGTCGCCATTGTAGGAACAAGGAAGCCAAGCCTTCGCGGGCAAAAGATTTGCGAAGAACTGGTGGAAGGGCTGTTGCCATACAATCCTGTCATTATAAGTGGATTAGCCTACGGAATTGATGTCACCTCCCACAAAAAATCGCTCGCACTCGGCTTGGAAACAATCGCCGTATTGGGGCATGGCTTGGGAAGAGTTTACCCGGCCCAACATCGAAAAATTGCCGAACAGATGGTGGAAAAAGGCGGCTTAATTACCGAATACACAAGCGAAGTTTCTCCCGAACGAGAGAATTTTCCCATGCGCAACCGCATCGTCGCAGGTTTGTGCGATGCATTAATTGTCGTAGAAACAGCCGTCAGAGGCGGCTCGATTATTACCGCCCAATTGGCAAACAGCTACAACAAAGATGTATTTGCCGTACCCGGCAGAATCAAAGACAAGCATTCGCAGGGCTGCAACAAATTGATTAAAACGAACAAAGCGGCACTGTTGGAAAATGCCGCCGACATAGCCTACATCCTACGGTGGGAACTGAAAAAGGGTCTGGAGCCTGCCGTTCATCCAAAATTGTTTTTAGATTTGACGGAACAGGAAAAATTCGTCTTAGACCTGCTCCAAAAAGAAGAAGAGGCAGGAATCGATAAATTAACCTACGAATCGAAAATATCGAACAGCGAAATGGCATCTTTGCTCCTAAATTTGGAATTTAACGGATTGGTTAAGACCTTGCCGGGAAAAAGATACGTACTGGTTTAATCGAGCATTACCTATTTTATGCTTGATGACAATTTAACAGTAATAACAACAAAATTTAAAAACCAATTTTTGCGAAAGTCTTTTGAATAAAGCCTTGCGTCAAAAGTCTAATTTACGAACCATCACATGAAGAAATTATTTCTTTTCACTTTTCTGTTTTCTTTTTTGGCCTGTAATCCTCGGACAAAGGAAGTTGCTTATAGCACCCCTGACGGTAAAAACATTGTATTTGAGAAACCAAAAAATATCATCCTCATGATAGGCGACGGTATGGGCTTGACGCAAATCACCGCGGGGATGTACATTAATGGAAATAAACTAAACCTGGAAAAATTTCAGATTATCGGCCTGCATAAATCCTACTCGAGTAGCGACCTGGTTACCGATTCGGCTGCCGGCGCGACGGCTTTTGCAAGTGGCGTAAAAACCTACAATGGCGCCATTGGTGTAAACCCGGATACGGTTGCGGTGCAAACCATTTTGGAACAGGCAGAGGAAAACGGTTTAGCTACCGGTCTCGTTGCCACCTCGACCATCGTTCATGCAACCCCCGCTGCTTTTATTGCCCACCAAAAACTGAGAAGCATGTATGAAGAAATTGCCGATGATTTTCTGAAGACCGATATTGACTTCTTTGTCGGAGGTGGGTTAAAATATTTCACGCAAAGAAAAGACGGGCGCAACTTGGTCAATGAGTTGGAAGCCAAAGGATATTTCGTTTCCGATTCCGCCAAAATGGATTTCAACAGTGTCCCTGTTCAATTCGATAAAAACTTCGCCTACTTCACTTCCGAAGATTCTCCACTCCGTTACTCCGAAGGGAGGAGATATTTAGTAAAGGCCAGCGAAATGGCATGTACCTTTTTAGATAGTCGTTCCGAAAAAGGGTTTTTCCTAATGATAGAAGGCTCCCAAATTGACTGGGGAGGTCATAGAAATGATTCCGATTACATCATCAGCGAAATGATAGAGTTCGATAATGCCGTTGGAAAAGTATTGGAATTTGCAAAAAAAGACGGCCATACCCTCGTCATTGTTACTGCCGACCACGAAACGGGTGGCTATGCCATCAATCCCGGTTCGAAAATGGACAGTATTGTTCCGGGCTTCACCACAGGCCACCACACGGCTACGCTGATTCCGGTATTTGCTTATGGTCCGGGTGCTGAGTTATTCGAAGGTTTTTATGAAAATACAGCCATCCATAAAAAGATGCACCAAGCTTTTGGTTTTGAAGACAAAGAGGACACACAGTAGCTAATTGGAAGCCGTTCTACAATTTGTATTTCAAGAATTGCGAATGCAGAATTATTACCTGCCCTTCTTTTAAACGAAGAACCCGGTGAGGCTGTTTTTTTTGTGTCGAAACAAAGACATCCTCCGCATTTCAAGTTCGACTATTTTGCTCCTGATATTGTTTCAAATCCTGTTCGTGAAATTGAAGGTCCGCGTTTACTAAACTTGGGAAGTTTAGTAAACGTAAATCGCGAACTTATTTTTTGACCTTTAGTAAACGAAATCCCGTTTTCTTAAAAACCATTTGAAAAATAATCAACCCATTATGTTAAAGACCATTCAAAAACAGCTTAAAATTCTTTTCGGGCCCGACCAGCCAGGACCTTCCTATCCAAAGTTGCCGGATGTAAATGATTTTGGGGAAACCCGCATCCCCGGCTTGTACATTAAAGGAGATGCTGCGGGCAATCCGCTGATAAAGATAGGTTTGAATGAAGGGTACGATTGGGTGAATCAAATCAGCTCCGAAGTAAAAAATTTCCGGGGTAACGGAGCCAATAATGATTACGATGTACTAATCGTAGGGAGTGGCGCTACCGGTTTTGCAGCAGCGAATCGTTGCAATGAATTGGGTATCAGCTACCTGGTTTTAGAAAGTGAGCGTTTTGCCAATATTATTGAAAATTTCACGAAGGGCAAGCCATTGTTCAACGAGCCCCATTCCATGGAGCAAAAAGGCAGCGTTTGGTTTGAAGAATGCAGCAAAGAGGAGTTGTTGGAAAAGTGGAAAGAGCACGCCAAAGCCATCGATTTAAATTTGCACGAGTTCGAAAAGGTCGTTGATATCAAGGGAAAAAAGGGGAATTTTAAAGTAATCACGACCAAAGGGGAATACACCGCCGCCTTCGTTTTGACAGCCATCGGGAAAGCCGGAAACCCGCGCAAGGCGGGTGTTCCCGGCGAAAAGGAATATCCCGAAAAAATCTTTCACCTCCTGTCAGATGCCGATGTTTATCGCGGAAAAAACATCCTCGTTTACGGAGGAGGCGACGTAGCTGCTGAAGCGGTTTTGGCTTTGAGCGACCACAATAAGGTCACCATGGTAACGATTGACCCCGAGTTTATTTTTCCCAAAAAACGCAACGCCGACGCCCTGTTGGCGAAAGCCAAAGAAGGCAAAATTAAACTCCATTTCGACACCCGCCTAAAGGAAATTGGAAAGGACAAGGTCACGATAAAAAACCAAACAACCGGAGAAGAAACGACCCTGGAAAACGATGTGGTCTTTGAAATGATTGGGGCTATTCCGCCCCTAGGTTTCTTCAAAAAAGTGGGCATTGACCTCGCCAATAGCTGGCAGGGCAATAAATGGCTAGCGTTTCTTTTGGCTATCGCTTCGTTGAGCGGCCTGAGCCTTTGGGCCCACGATGTTGGAATGCATACAGAATCGATTGCAACGACACTGTCGGGGCTTCTTTTTTTCGCTGGCCTAGGGTTGCTTGCCTACATGGGCAAAAAGCGGAATCGCTGGGCTTGGCTGGCCTTCACCCTCACTATTAGCTACACTATTTACGCCGCAAAAACCAGCAGCCCCCATTTTCCTTTTCATTGGATCGGAGCCGAACGAATTGCGGAATTCCTGAGTAGCGGCATTTTTGGTTGGTTCGTTCCGGGTGCGGTGGCAGCTTTGAAAGGAGCGCCCTCTTTTTGGTATTCCGCACTTTACACCTTTCTGGTCCTCTTCTTTGGCGTGCGCGCTATGAAGCGCTGGGGCATCGACCGGAAGGACAGCTATCAGGTGAAGCGCTATGTTTCCATCATGGCTTTCCAACTCGTTTTCTTCGTTTTGGTGAACGTGGTGTTGTCGGTTGTTATTGGAAAATATTACTGGCGCGGATGGGGATTGTATCAGCCCTTCCCCTTGTTTTTCAACACCTTCTTTTGGTGGTACCCCGATGACCCGCAAGTCATCAAATGGAGCTTCATCGGCTTTGGATTGTTTCTCACTTTCGTCGCCATTCCAATTTTTGTCCGTTTTCACGGAATGCGATTTTGCACCTGGATATGCGGCTGCGGCGGCCTGGCAGAAACTTTTGGCGACGCCTGGCGCCATCTTGCACCAAAAGGGCCGCGCTCCCAAAAGTGGGAGTTTATGGGCCCCCTCATCGTCGTTTGGGCATTTATCTCCCTGTTGGTTATCGCGTTTGCTTTCCACACCGACGGCAACAACCTGATGTGGAAAGGCTACGATTACGTCGTGGACTTTTGGATGGTGGCGGTCATTCCAATCGGATTGTATCCCTTTTTCGGTGGGAAAGTGTGGTGTCGCTATTGGTGTCCCCTGGCGCATTACATGAAGTGGATGTCCAAATGGTTTGGCAAATTGGAAATAACTTCCAACGAAAAGTGCATTAGCTGCACGCAATGCTCCACTTACTGTCAGGTAGGGGTAGATGTGATGGCTTTCGCCAAAAACCAACAACCCTTTGACAATACAAACTCCTCCTGCATCCACTGCGGAATCTGCATCACCGTCTGCCCGATGGACGTGCTTTCTTTTGAAACGAAAGGCAATTCAAAAACATCTTCCAATGGAAAAACTGTGCATATTACAGAGGGACAAGTGAAGGTTTTGAGTTAGGCAGTCATGGATTCAATTAGTCAATGGTCATTGGTATCCTACTGTGGAGGGGTAAGCTGTTTAAAACACAAATGTTGTTTTGCGTGACTTCGTATTTTATTATTAATGAGTGCCTTATGTTCAAAGGGCGGTGTCTGCGTTCGTGGGGGCATAGCCTCCAAGAACGCAGACATATTGTTGTTTTTTTCGGCTTCTTTTTTTTCTTTTTTCGTTAAAAGCGAATCGATATTTCTATATCTTTTTTCTGACAATCCAATTTTCAATTTTTATATCGGCAATTCTCTCAAACTCTCGAACATTTTCAGTCACCATAATCAGTCCTTTTTCTATTGATGTGCATCCAATCAATAAGTCGAAATCGCTAATCATCATTCCTGATTTCCTTAATCGAGCTTTTTCTTTCCCATAAGTATTAATTGCATCAAGAATTGGAAGGATTGTTACTTGCTCTGAGAATTCTTCAATTATGTTATGGTTTTTCTGAGGGTTATCACTATACTCTGCTCCAAAAACTAATTCAGCAAGAGTGATTTCTGAAATGGCACAATTTTCCAATTCAACTTGCTTCAACTTCTCATACAAATTGAATTGTCCTCTGAAAAAATGAATGCAAATGTTTGTATCAAGTAGGTGAGTCATTAGAATTCTTCTGTATTCCTGTTATCCACTCTTGAGTCTCTAATTTCTTTAATTATTTCATCAGAATCTCTTGCATCTTCCCATGCTCCATACAAACTTTTCAGGTCAAACAACCTGTCATTTTTAATTTCGATTGATTCCGTTAATTTGATAATTAGTCTCTTTTTTGAGTTGTTATCCAGCCTGAAAAGAAAGCGGAAATATTTATCAATCGTTTTATTTGTTATTACAAACCTCATAATAAATTTTTTGTAAAGATAGGAGTATTTTTATCTACTTGCAGGGCTTGCTCATGAAAAAATAACAAGGTGTACTTTTTAGTCAATAGCCGTTTTCGGCAGCAGAATATCTTTATTGGAAGAAAAATCTGAATTGCAACATAGCCGAAATCAAAAATTTTGTTCCTTTTTTGAGCTTTTTATCGACGAAAACGGCAATAATTATATTTTTAAGAAAGCCCTTATTCTCAGAGTTTACAAATGTACTTTTTGTTCCATTTCACCTTGAAAAATTTGATTGGAATT
>CAZJYF010000014.1:0-19309 GCA_964549665.1 uncultured Saprospiraceae bacterium | reverse complement strand
CCGACTATTTTTTTATCGCGAACATACACATCATTGGGAGGGTGGAAATGAGCATTTATTCCAAAGAACTTGTAGGTTTCTACGAGGGGTTGATTAAAAAGCCGAAATTTTTGGTCGTGTTTCAACGGCAACCGCCGGGGTTCAAAAATCCATTGAAGAAAAAGTTGTTGGTCATCGATAAAGACTGTTCCGCCACCTGTTTCCCGACGGATTACCGGAATATTGTTTTTGGCGCAATAATGGAGGTCGACTTCTTTTTCCAGGTCCTGGTGAAAACCGATGCAAACATAAGGTTCTTGAGGTGTTGCCAAAACAATGGTATCCGGCGTTGCTGGAGTTTTGGCATAAGCCAACGCGTGGTAAATCGTTTGAGAATGCAGATACGACACCTTTCCGGCGTCAATCAATCTTATCGGCAAAATTTTCCAGCTTATTATTAAGAAAAAAAACATGGAAAAGAAACGCACATTTCTTTTCAAATTGAATAACTAAAACAACCAGATTCCGTGTCGAGTGTGTTTTTAAATGAACAAACTAATATCCGCATCAGCAGCATAGGATAGGAAAGAGGCGGCTCCTCCAATTTCAGCTTCTTCAATAAAATCTTCTTTGTCGAAGCCAAACACGTCCATCGTCATTTGACATCCAATGAGTTGAACGTCCATGTCAATGCAAGCCTCCCGCAGTTCCTCGATGGTGGCTACTCCCTTGTTTTTGAACATTTTTTTCATCAGCCCCGTCGCTACCGATTCAAAGCCGGGTATGTTTGCCATCAAAAGGTTGGGAATGGGCCAATTGATTTTCTGAAATTTTTCCGACCCAAAAGGCATCTTCATTGGCATTGCCGGATTGCCTACCGGAGTGACAGAGGCCTCCAATTCTTTTTTAAGCAGTGGCAAGCCGTAAAACGTAAAGAATATGCCAACTTCCCAATCCATCGCGGCGGCGGCAGATGCCAAAATAAAAGGTGGATAAGCCCAATCCAATGTCCCTTTTGTAGAGATAAGCGCTAAACGACGCGGTTTGTCATTCCCCTTTTCATTTGCCATGATTTAATGCGTTTTTTTGATGAGAAATCTAAATTTATCACCTTCGTCTTTGGCATCTAAAAGCTCATGCTGGGTCTGTTTTGCCCAAGCGTGCATATCTGGCATGGAACCGGCATCAGTGGAAATCATTTCAAGAACTTCTCCGATTTCCATTTGCTTCATCGCCTTTTTTGTTTTCACAACAGGCATTGGACAAAGCATTCCCGTACAATCCAAGGTTTTGTCAATTTTAAATTCATCCATTATTAAAACGTCAATTATTTAAAGGTGTGATAAAATTATTTACCAAGCATTTGCAAGAAAAAATATTTTTTTCAAATGATTTGTCGGGCAGGTTTATTAAGAACCGTGGAATAATTGTTTGAAGGAAAATACGAATGCGAACTGAAAGCACCCGGATCAAAAAAAATTGCAGGATTCCATGCAATCGAAAATTTTGGCAATCTGGGCAAAGGCTAATCGGTAATAAATATTTCTTCCCCGCCTGAATGAATCCAAAACGCCTTTATCTTTCATTTTTATCAAATGGTGCGACAGCAAGGACTGTTCAACGTCAATTTGTTCTAAAATTTCGGCAACGGATTGGGGTTCTTTTTCTCCTAGCAATTCCAGAATTTCTAAACGCAAAGGATGCGAAATTGCTTTAAGTACCTTGGCTATTTTTTGAAGTTTATCTGCCTCAATATTTCTTTTCGTTCTCTTGTCTTTTCGCATAAATATTGGAATGACGCCTCAAGTTATGAAAAAATGTTCATTTATTCAGAATTGCAAATAATATTTTTGTGAAATAATTTTATAATTTTGGAAAACAATCTATTTGGCATTGATTGCAAATCAAATTTATGGTAATATTTTAAGGAAATACTAGAAAAGGAAACAAATTGTCGCAGAATTGGCTATCCATCCTTCGTTGAATTTTTTTCCATTTTCAAATTAAAAAATTCTAATTTTTGACATGCTTGAAAACTATTTTAAAAACTTTAGGAAAAACATCATTGGCATTGACCAAACATTTCAAACCCCTTTCGGGTTAAAGAAAATTTTGTATGCCGATTGGACGGCAAGTGGCCGATTATACGATCCGATTGAAAAGCGCCTTCGGGAAGATATTGCTCCTTTTGTCGGGAACACACACACCGAAACGACTGTGACGGGTTCAACCATGACATTGGCCTACCACAAGGCTTTGCAAATAATCAAAGCACACGTTGGGGCAGGGAAGGAAGATGTGATCATTTCTTCTAATTCTGGCATGACCGGGGTAGTGAATAAATTCCAAAGAATTTTGGGTTTTAAAGTTCACGAAAAATTTATAAACCTGATTCGTACTTCGTCGGAAGAACTCCCTATTCTTTTTTGCACGCACATGGAGCACCATTCCAATCAGACTTCTTGGTTGGAAACCCTTGCAGAGGTAAAAGTCATTCAGGCTAACGAAAAGGGATTGGTGGATTTGGAGCATTTGGAGCATTTGTTGGCTAAATACAAAAATAGGAAAGTGAAAATCGCTGCGGTCACCTCCTGTTCAAATGTTACAGGCATTCGAACTCCCTACCGGGAAATAGCCGAAATGATGCACCGGAACGGAGGGCTTTGCTTCGTCGATTTTGCTTGTTCCGCCCCCTACATTCACATCGACATGCACCCCGAAAACAAACGGCAGTACCTCGATGCCATTTATTTTTCGCCCCATAAATTCCTGGGCGGACCGGGTTCAACCGGGGTTTTGGTTTTCAATTCCAAACTTTACAAAAACAAAGTACCTGATAATCCCGGCGGCGGTACGGTCGCTTGGACAAATCCCTGGGGAGGGCATAAATATGTGGATGAAATCGAAGCCCGCGAAGACGGCGGCACGCCAGCTTTTTTGCAAACGATTAAAGCGGGTTTTTGCATCAAATTGAAAGAAGAAATGGGGGTGGAAAACATGCTGCTGCGGGAGGAGGAGATGCTGAATATTTTGTGGAAAGGCTTGGACCCTATTCCCAATTTGCATGTCTTGGCAGGACATATTAAGGATCGCCTGGGCGTGATTTCTTTTTACATCGAAGACCTACATTACAATTTGGCAGTAAAATTATTGAACGACCGTTACGGCATACAAGTCAGGGGCGGATGTTCGTGTGCCGGCACCTACGGGCACTATTTGCTTCATGTCTCTAAACAATATTCCAAAACGATTACTGACCGGATTAATCAAGGGGATTTGTCCGGAAAACCCGGTTGGGTGCGCTTGTCAATTCACCCGACAATGACCAATGAGGAGATTTATTATATTCTTGCCGCACTTCAACAACTTTCTCTCCACCATCGAGATTGGGAAAAGGATTATTCCTACAACATTCACCTCAATGAGTTTCATTATAATGGAGAAATATGTACCGACAAGCAGCGGGTGATTAATTGGTTCGACGAAAAACTTCATGCAGTAGAGTAGCCCTCCCTTAGCCATTACTACGTACAAGACTACTCTTTAATTAAGCAGCATTGGCAGATACCTTTTAGGAGCTATGTTGTCCCGGCATTTTACGTTATTTAATTTGGTTTCGAATTCTTTTAATTGAAAATATGTACGTTTTTTCAACTTTCCATTCATATTAATTGAAAACATGAAGGTTTATTTATATTTTCACAACCTACCTGCATTTGTTGCCACTTTTCACAATGTAATCCGGCGGAATTTAAGTTTCTTTTTTTTATCGGCTACACGCATAAAATATTGATATTTTATTTTCACACCTTTTCAAAATATAGAAACATGAAACGAAAAAAACACTTTAGACAAATCCTTCTCTCCTTTCTATTTTTTTTCGGTCTGACAACTTCACATATCCATGCCACCGATGGATATTTTGCCTTGGGATATGGGGCTATTAGTAAAGGAGTAGCTGGCGTAGGGGTAAGTTATTACCATTATTCTCTCATCGGCGGCAATCCAGCAGGCAATGTATTCCTTGGCAAAAAAATTACGTTTGGAATAGCTCTTTTTATTCCACTTAGGCAATATACTATCAGCGGGAATCCTTCCGGATTGCCCGGTACTTTTGGTCTAATTCCAGGGACAGTAGATAGCGATTCCAAAGTTTTTTCCATTCCAAATTTTGGAATAAATTGGATTTTTAATGAAAAAAATTCATTCAGTATTGCCCTTTACGGCAACGGAGGAATGAACACCGACTATCCCACGCAAACTTTTTTTGACCAAAGCATTAAAACTACTGGGGTAAATCTTGCCCAAATATTTACCACCTTCAGCTATTCCCGCAAATTGGGAGAAAAGCATTCAATTGGCGTCTCGGCGATTTTAGCCTTCCAGATTTTCAAAGCAGAGGGGCTTACGAATTTTGGCCCTTTTTCAAGCGACGCGACAAAATTGACCAACAATGGCACGGATAACGCCTTTGGTGGCGGTTTTAAAATAGGGTACATGGGCGAAATAGTGGAAGGATTACACATTGGTGCAACCTACCAAACAAAGGTCTATATGGGTAAATTTAGTGATTACGCCGGTTTGTTCGCCGAACAAGGGGACTTTGATGTGCCTTCTACCTGGACGGCAGGCATCGCTTACGATGTGAGTGATAAACTAACGTTTATGTTTGATGTTAAACAGATTTTTTATAGCGACATCAATTCCGTAGGAAATGCCATTGATCCGCGAGCCCTGCCGCCAGCTTTTATGAACCCCGACGGTTCTTTTACCCCCAACCCCAACCATGTCGGTTTGGGAGAAGACAATGGGTCCGGTTTCGGATGGGATGACATGACCATCATAAAATTTGGTCTCGTGGTGAAACCCAATGATGATTGGACTTTCAGGGGGGGCTATTCCTACGGTAAGCAGCCCATCCCCGCTAGTGAGGTGGTGTTTAATATATTAGCCCCCGGCGTCATCGAAAACCACTTGGCTTTGGGGTTTAGCCGAAGACTTGGGGATTCCCATAAGACGCTAAATTTCTCATTCAATTACGCTTTCAACAAAAGTGTACAGGGCTTTAACCCCTTTGATTTCGACCCTGTTCAAGCACAGCAAGGCGTTTTTGTGCCAAATCAAACCATTAAATTGGAAATGCACCAGTTTGATTTTGAAGTAGGTTTTAGTTTTTAAAAAGCATTTTTGGGGAAAAAAAAGGAGGGGTTGTTCCACCAGGGAATGAACCCTTTTTTAATGGCAAAGCTCAATTTTATTTCTACCCAATTTAATGAGCCCCTTTTGCTCCAATTGTTTAAGCAAGCGAGAGATGGCTTCTCTGGAAGCGTTTAAATCGTAGGCAATTTCCTGGTGTGTTGCCTGGATCAGATTGGTATTGGTGGCTTTTACTTTTTCAGTTAGGTACTTTAACAGTCGTTCATCCATCTTGAGGAAGGCAATGCTGTCAATTGTGCGAATGAGTTCCATGATCCGGTTGTCATACGCCTGCATGACAAAATTCTTCCAATTGGGATATTTTGCCGTCCATTCCGCTGCATAATGGACGGGGATTGCGATTATCGTGGTATCCTCTTCGGCAACGGTTTTAATGAAGCTTTTTTTGTCAATCATGCAACAAGTAAAAGACGATGCACAGGTCTCTCCCTCGCATAAAAAATAAAGGAAGATTTCATTTCCCGTATCATCCTGTCGAAGAACCTTAATAGACCCTTTCAAAACCAATGGAACCAACTTGACATAGGTGCCATAGTCCATAATGACCTCCCCTTCCCGAAAGTGCATCAATTTGCCGAACCGGGCAATTTCGTCCGATAATGCCCGGTCAATTATTTCGGGAAAATGCTTTCGGATAAACTTTTTTATTTCCTCATTCAAGGCAGGCATATTTGAATTAACTTTTTTCCAGTTTTTTCTCGATTCGGTCAAGCCGCTTTTCTAATTCTAGTAATTTTTGCAAAATCAAAATATGCGTCTTTTTGGCATCAATCCCAACAGGACTTGTGTCGCTATGGATTTCTTTTGCAATGGCGTCGTAAAACGATTTTTTTATTTTTAAATTCATATCTCAAATTTCAATGGTAAAATAAAAGGATTTTTTCGCCTAGGTGGAACGGTTTCGCCACCCTCGAGATAGAAGGAAGAAAATACAATTATTCGGTAATGTCGGTCTGGCAAAGAAAGTTCTTTGAGGAAAAGGAACCAAATTTATACTTTGGATTTAAAAAACAAATTTCAAATAAATAAATAGCTCATATTTTTTCAAATTTTTATTTCATTGATTATAAAACTGTTACGAGAATATTCATTGATCCTTTTGGTTTTAGCTGTTCTTTTCAAAATGAGAATTAGATTCAAAATTTTGTGGCCGGACTTCCACGATTCTTGATTCAAAAAGAAACAATTGTTCTACATACGACTATCCTTCCTTTGATTAAATACTTACCTTTCACAAATCGACCCAACCTCATCCTAATTGCAGCTCAAAAACCAAATTATTTTTCACCACGACAGGGTGTTGCAACGAATTTTCGATGCGCAAGCAGCCTGGATTTCAAAAAGAAAATTCAGATGAAGGTCCTTGCACAAAAACAACAGAAAATAACCCCAATCCATCCTTCTTTTCCAATCCTTCTTGCTAGGACGAATGAATTTTTGGAAGAGGTTTTTTTTATTGAAAAAGAAATTTCTTTCCTGTTCATGCTTCTCCAACAAGCCAACACTTTTTCCGAAAATCCCCAAGCTAAACTAATAACTTCTTTGTTGGAAGAATTCCAAAGTTTCGAAGAATTAGTTTTAGCTCCCTTTTCCGAGGTTTTACAGGGGCACAAAGAGCAATTGAACGGACAAAAAAACAATGCTTATCCATTCGTTCAGGGCAGTAAACCTTTCGAAAAACAGAGAGCCTTAAAAGAACAATTGGAAATCTTAAAACAATCCTTCAAGGAATTAAAAAATAGACTTTTTGGCTTAATTGACAATTACATCGCCATCCATTTTTTTTAAATAATTAACTTGCCTTCCAGAATTCTTTCCAGTAAAGAATATTAATTTTGCGCTTTTTAAACTTTGCAGTGGATTGGCAAAAACTGGTATTGCCTTCCTCATAAAAACCTGAGCGCAATGAAATTATTCGAAAAGGGTTCGAAGTTTTACAGTATTTTCCGTTTCAAATGTCCAAGATGTCAAGTTGGAGATTTATATGAAACGACGACTTTCTCTTTTAAAAAGCCTTTCGAGATGCCACCCAACTGCCCGGAATGCCATCAAAAATATTTCCTCGAACCTGGTTTTTATTACGGTGCCATGTTCATATCTTATTTTATGACTGGCGGGTTTTGCCTAGCTTTTGTTGGCTTTTCAATGCTGGTCCTCGGATTTAGCATTAATCTGTCTTTTATGATTTTAATCGCGGTTTTGACCGTGCTGTTTGTGTGGATTTTTCGGCTGGCCAGGGCAATCTGGATTAATATTAATGTGAAATACGATTCGCAGGCAGTGACCAAGGAGAAGGTGTGAGAGGGAGAATTCTCACTTTCTCACCTTCTCAAACCTTTTCTCACTTCTATCAAAATGACCTACCGGCAAACTCTTAACTTCATGTTTGTCCAACTCCCTATGTATCAACGGGTTGGAAAAATGGCATTTAAAAAAGACCTCACCAACATCATCGCCCTTTGCGACTATTTGAACAATCCCCAAGTCCGCTTCCCTTCCGTTCACATTGCAGGAACTAACGGGAAAGGGTCCACAGCTAATCTATTGGCGGCAATTTTTTCGAAGCGGGGTTTAAAAACAGGGCTATACACCTCGCCGCATTACCTCGATTTCCGGGAACGCATCAAAATTGACGGACAAGTGATTCCTGAAAAGGAGGTGGTCGCTTTTGTGGCTAATAACCGAGCCTTTTTTGAAAAATTAAAACCCTCCTTTTTTGAAATTTCCGTTGCCATGGCCTTCGATTATTTTGCAAAGGAAGCCGTCGATATTGCTATTATCGAAACCGGATTGGGCGGCCGTCTCGATTCGACCAATGTTATCAATCCCTTGTTGGGCATTATCACCAACATCAGCTTTGACCACCAACAGTTTTTGGGAGATTCAATGCCACAGATCGCTGCTGAGAAAGCGGGAATTATCAAATCCGGTGTCCCAATTATCGTTGGGGAAACGCAGGATGAAATTAAAGATGTATTTATTCAAAAGGCACGCGAAAGCCGTGCCCCCATTTATTTTGCAGATAAAACCTACCGCGCCGAATTCCTCGAAGGTAATTCAACCCAATCGATTTACAGGGTTTTAAAAAAGGGGGAAATATTTATTGAAAAATTGTGCCTCGATATGCCGGGCAGCTTTCAGCAAAAAAATTTGGTGACTTGTCTAAAGGCTATCGATATTTTGGATGCCCACCATTCTTTTCTCCGACCACAAGAGAAGATTGGCGTGCCGGAAGGGCTTGCCTGTTTGAAAAGTTATTCCAATTTTATGGGAAGATGGCAACAACTGGGTAAAAACCCGGTCATCATTTGTGACAGCGCACACAATGTTGCAGGTATTTCTTTGATTATGAATGATTTAGAGGGATTAAAATATGAACAATTGCACATCGTCTTGGGAATCGTTAAAGATAAGGATGCGGCAATAATTCTTTCTTTATTCCCCCAAAGGGCACGTTATTACTTTGCCAAAGCAGCCATACCGAGAGGCTTGGATGCGAAAATATTGCAGCAAAAAGCTTCCGAATTTGGCTTAAACGGTTCGATTTACCCTTCAGTGAAAAAAGCTTTGGAAGCCGCCAAAAAGAGCGCTGATCCGAATGATCTGATATTTGTAGGGGGCAGTACTTTCGTGGTGGCAGAAGTAGTGTAATTTGTCTGAATCGCGGATTTGAAGGATTAAAGGATGACACAGATTTTTGGAAGAAACAAAATATCCGGGCAGCAAAATTAGCGCATTCCATAAATCCGCGCACATCCGCGATTCAGAAAATTACCTATCGAATTACGATCATTTTTCGGGTGGCGTTGCCAAAGGGTGATTTGAGTTGATAATAAAAAACTCCTTCGGCAGGCAATTCGCTTCGATGCAAAATGACTTCATTGTAACCTTCCTCAAAATCATTTTGAACAATTTTTAAAACCTTCCCTGAAACGTCGAATACCGTCAGATTGGCCATTCCTGCCTTTGGCAAAAGGAAGCTTATACGGGTAGATTCTTCAAAGGGGTTGGGTACGTTTTGATACAATTTAAAAGCCGTTGACCCGTCATTGGCGGAACTAAAATCCAAGCCTACATCCAACAATTGGTAGGGGGCAGGGGAGGTGGCTGCCCCCTTTTCCAACTGATAGGCTTCCGCCGCCGTAAACTGTGAAGTGATTCGCAGCACCTCATTTAGCCGGGCGTCCTTCAAGGCTCTGAAAGATAAACTAAACAGAACAATTCCATTTTCCAATGTGGTAGGTTGGTATTGATTCCAACTTGTGGTTAGGATGCCCCTGTTTAGTAGGCTGAAGCCAAAGTTTTCCTTTCTCGCCAATTCTCCGGGAATTACTTCCTGGAAATCAAGTAAATTATCATCAAATTCAAGAGTGAACTGAAAGCCGGAAATGTTTTCAAAATCCATGGATTTGAAATCAATGGTGTAGTTTTCACCGGCTTTAAGTTCCGTATTTTCAAGTTCGATTAGAAGGGTTCCGTTTGAAGTTCGCTCGCTGCTGCCCTGCAAATTGCCGGGCAAGGCGTTCCCGTTGACATCCCCGATTTTGATGGCGGTAAAATCTGTCTCCAAAGCATCCCCTGCCAAATTATTGAGGTCAATGACTTCGGGCAAAGCTTCCTCCCACGGATTTTGGGGATTGGGGAAAACATAATTTTTGTCAATAAAGCGCCAGGAGGAATTGTTTGTAAATTCATTGTTTATAAGCAAAATCATTTTCCTCAGTTCCACGAGGTCGAGGGTAGTGATGGTTTTTGAATTATTTGCATCAGCAGCGATTAATTTATAAGGAGAATCCAGAGTCTCGATGCCCAATATTTGGCGGGTAATGAGTACTAGGTCAAAAGTAGTGACCCCATTAAGCGGATTGCCTTGCCGGCTAGGGCTAATCGTGTAATCATTTCCCAAAACAAGTCCGGAAAATTCGAAAGCACCATCGGCTGCGGTGGTCATGCTGTTGATGGAAGCACCATTGAGTTGCACGGCAACATCTTCGACGGGGTTCCCGTTTTCATTTTCAATCAAACCGGCGATCGACGGGGCATCCCCCGCCGAGCAATCCCACATGTTGCTTTGAACCAGTAGAGTGGTTTCGCAAAAGTCTTGATTGCCGTTGGCATCTGTCACCCAAAGTTGAACGGCTTGTTGCCCAAGGTCAAGACAATCATAGGTTCTGATACTATCCGAAGGGTCGGTGGAATAGGAAAATGACAAATCGCTACTGCAATTGTCAAAACTCCCTCCATCATAATCTTTGGCAGGTACATCGACGGTTCCCCCCTGCCCCAGTTCGACCACAAGGACGAAACAAATTGGGGTTGGCTTTTTGCAATCCACCACCGAGAAAGACACCGTTTTAGTCGCTTGATTGCCACAGCCATCCTTCACGAGGTAGGTGATGGAATGGTTCCCCAACGGCAAGTCTCCTGAAAATTCTCCCTCTCCAACGAGATCGTCAGTGCCGTCGGTATTCAGGTCTATTGAATAATCGATGGTGAAATTCGAGCTACATTCGTTTTGTATTTCGATGGGAAGCGACACCGCGCCTAAACTGCAATCCGCATCAAAACTGCAAATTTGATTTTCACCGGAAAAGATTATCGTGGGGGGGGTATTGTCCAATACTTTGAGAATTTGTTGGTAGGTGTAATGCCCGAAATTGCTGAAGGTAGTGTGGTCAATGGTTGTACCAAATTCCTGTGTGGCAATGGCGATGGGCGCTTCGCCCAGTGCATGTGTACACCAATTGATGATGTCGTAGGTTCGAACAATTTTGAAGCAGGCCGTATCATTGGAAAGCGGGAACAATTGGTCTGAAACATTCACCGCAATTAGGTCGCAGCCATTCTGTATGATTTGAATCGAATCGGCATTTTCCTCCTCTCCACAATTTCCTTCCCAATTCGGGGGGAAGAGGATGGTCCAATCCGAATGTGCGGTGACCGTAATTTTTTGCTGGCAGCTAGTCGAAAAATTATTCCCTCCGTCCATAGCTATAAAATTTCGGGTGATAATCCCCGTTCCGCAGTTATTAATTGTTGAAGTGGCTGATAATTCGGTTATTTCCGCACTACAATTATCCGATGCCAAAGCACTGCCGAATAACGAGGTCATCAATTGATTGTCACTGATGTCCAAACCTGCAGGCAAATCAGTACAGGCGATAGAAATGTCGGCAGGAGCAAGGCAAGTAGGATTTTCTTTGTCGTGGATAAACGCCAACACCATGCAATCATTGAAATTACCAAAGCAATCAAATACCCGCATAACGACGGTGGCTATAGAATCTTCACAATCAAAGGTTACGGAGGGACCAAAGAAAGAATCTGCTTGTCCCATTCGTTTCACTTCAAAATGGCCGATACAGCAATTATCAGTGCTTCCATCGTCGAAAGTCTCCGCAGCAACGACTGCTATCCCATTGGAGTTTAGACTGACATCTGTTTCCAAATCGCAAACGGCTACCGGAGGTCGGTCGTCAACAACGGTTACCATGACGGCCTTCTTTGTAATATTGCCGCAGGCATCTTCTGCCACGTAGGTTACGATGTGAATTCCAATTATCAAACCAGGTGAAGGGATATAACCACCTTCAGAAGCATCAATGCCATTCACGTATTCCGCCTCCCCGGCGGGAGTGAATATTCGGCTGTTGACTACTTGATTACAACTGTCAGATAGAATTGCCGGTGGCAAAAGCCCTGTCGAAGAACAAAAAACAGGTAGCGTTCCCTGATGTGTTGCCGTTAAAGTGATGGGGGGACGAATAATAGTAGGACCTTGAATATCAACAACTTGAATGATTTGCTCGTTATCATCTCCCTCAGAATCAAGGGTAATTTCCTGCGCTGTACAAGCGTTCCAAACTTTCCATGTTCGCAAAATGGTGAAAGAATTTCCACAGGTTGAAAGAGTGTCATCGTGGTAATTAATATTAAAGGTGCAATACAAACCACTGGCCCCACTTGGGGCACCTGAACCACTCGTTGACATAATTCCTGTAAAGTCTGTGGGGTTGGTAATATTGGGGAATGCCCCGTATTGTTCGCAAGTCCAAAGAGTATCTTTCGGAAGATCAATCATCCCCGTCGTGATGAGAAACTTTTGGTCGCAAAGGCTTGCATTGCCAAAATTATCCACCGCCCGCCAATGCTTTACCACAGCTACACCAGAGCAAATATTTGAATCATCCACATCTTCACCCAAAAAGAGTAAAAGGGGATCGGGGTCGCAATTGTCGCTGAAAGCTGGGGGCGGATAGGTATTGAAATTTATTTCACAATTGATTTCTATCGGGTTTACCGGACAGTCAAAAGTTGGGCCTCTTTTATCTTCCACAACGACCATTGTCCAACAGGAATTTCCGTCGCAAGTTCCGCTTACCGAGGCTATCAATGGCTGCCCGATATAGCTGCAATCAGCCGTGTTCCCAATGAGGTTTCCAAATTGATCAGTGAGGTTGACGGTGAAACCGTCGAAGGATGGAAAGTTCCCGACTAGCAGCATTTGAGGAGTGATGATCGCTTGACCGTTTACGTCCAGAGTGACATTTAAAGTATCTTCACAGACGAAAGAAGTGTTTTGAATAAAAACTTGCAAGGTGTCAGTTACCGAAGGTCCTCCGGTCTCTGTTTCAGTAACCATAAGCAAGTGTGGTCCAGAACCGCCTCCAACAAGGTCCCAACGAATCAGGGCAGAAGGCCCATTTTGTTGGAGGATTGTTCCGCCACTATTTAACGTCCAGAAATAGGTATTTCCCGGGTTGTCGGTGGTAGTGTAGGTCACTTCCGAACCAGGGCAAACGACCTCATCTCCGATTATCATAGGAGTAGGAATGAAAGTTTCAATCGGGAGGTGGTTAGCCAATAGGTGGCCTCCGAACACTGGCAAAAGCCAGCAACTCAAATGCAACAGAAGGCAGTACCTAAGCTGGGTTTTGGTAATGGAATTTCTAGTAACCGGATTCATCATGGGATTGGCATTTAGTTAAAGAATGCTATCTTAACTCGGTAAAATGCGCGAAGCGAAGTCCGATGCAGGAAGAGTCAGCCCTGTTAATCAATCATTGATAAAAGGGTAGCTCGTGCATCTCTTTCGGGTCGCATAGCAGCCTTGAAAAAAGTAGTTTTCTTTTCCGGAAAGAAATTCAAATCCAATGTTGACGAATGTAATTGAAAACGAGAAGTCTGTTTATGAAAAAAGGAAACAGTTTGGAGCAAAAGAAAGGATTTGGAGGAAATTTAATTTATGACTTCTCACAGTATGTTTTTCACTAAATAAAAAGTTTTTTGTTTATTGATAAAAATTTATTTGTATAAAATAGAAGTTTAAAATTTTAATTTTCAATGACTTGATATTGTCGATTGCAAAAATATGACCATGTTTAATATGAATACTACCCTCATTAGGGTAAATATTAAGTTAAATAAATATAATATGTTTAACTTCTTATCTGTGTGCGTGCAATGGTTGGTGTTTTTCTTAATATCTTAAATTTTTATCATCCTTTTTAGAATTTGATATCTTGGGGCTCTCAATTTTAACCATTAAATTCGACCTTAGTATGAAAAATGGTCGAAACACACGCAGTTCAAAATTCTTTTATTAATCCCATCTTATTTGCATTTTTTACTTTCTAAACCATCCAATTACCATCGAAATTCGCGGAATTCTATTCTAGAATAGTCAAATTTAGTCATTTTGTCCTGCTTTTAAGACATTTTTTACTATTTTTGTTTCACTTACAAGACAAAATATAATACTTGTGATTGAAAAAGAAAAATTAAAGAAAGTAATCCTGGAGTACCAACAGTTTATTCAAACAGTTGAATTGAAGAAGCGGGAGTATTTATTGGAGGAGAAAGCAAATTATGTAATTGTCGGCCCACGAAGGGCAGGCAAAACCTATTTCTTGTATCAGATTGTCCGCGAAATGGTTAAATCGGGATATTCCATGCAGGATGTTGTTTTTATAAACTTTGAAGATGAACGATTTTTGGAATTTGACAACCGGGATTTTGATTTAATTATCTCGGCTTACAGGGAGCTTTTTGATAAAAACCCTGTGCTATTTTTTGACGAAATACACATCATACCCGGCTGGGAAAAATTCGCCCGGCGGCTTGCAGATACAGGCTACCGGATTTTCCTAACCGGGAGTAATGCCAAAATGCTGAGTAAAGACATTGCCACAACTTTGGGCGGCAGGTTTATGACTAAAGAAATCCTTCCGCTTAGTTTCAAGGAATTTTTATCGTTCCAGGAAATTGCGTTTCATCCCAATGATTTATACTCCGCAAAATTGGGAAGCATAATGAAAAGTTATCAAAAGTATTTCACTTGCGGCGCTTTCCCCGAAACGCTGTTGTTCAAAAATTCGAAAGATTATTTGAGGAATCTATACCAAAAATTACTGTATGGAGATATTCTTTTGCGATATGGCTTACGAAATGATATAGCTCTAAAACTAGTCATAAAAAAAATAGCTGAATGCATCGGCGATGAAAGTTCTTACAGGCGAATTATGAATCTCCTTCAGGCAACCGGAATAAAAATTGGAACCTCAACCATCATAAATTACCTCGGTCACCTTCAGGATGCCTATTTCATTTTCGGGCTAACCAATTATGCAGCTAAATTTTCAGAAAGGGAAGCAAAAAAGAAGTATTATTTTATTGACAACGGATTGCTAAATCTCTTCCTTTTTGACAGTAACACATTTCTCCTCGAAAATCTGGTTTTCATAGAACTCTACCGGAAATATCAAAACAATTTTTTCTTCTATAAAAAAAAGTATGAAGTAGATTTTTTCATTCCGGAAAAAGCGGAATTGGTGCAAGTTTCCTATAGTTTGCAACATCCCGAAACCCGGAAGAGAGAATTGAGGGCGCTTACAGCCGCAACAGGTGATGTGGATGTGAAAACAAGATTAATATTGACTAATGACGAAGAATTTGTTTTGGAAGAGGGAGGAATGTCTGTAAAAGTTCTACCCGTTTGGAAGTGGATGCTTACCTCCTAAAGGTTGCAAAAAACATAATCTGGAGACAGTTGGTGTTTTTCTTAATATTTTAAATTTTTATCATCCTTTTTAGAATTTGCTATCTTGGGCCTATCAATTTTAACCATTTAATTCAACCTTAGTATGAAAAATGCTCGACAAACACGCGATTTCAAATTCTATTTTTTCATTCTCCTCAGTTTTCTCTTTTTCCCTTCATCTTCTTTGCATTCTCAAGCGAAAAGCAAAGACAAAAAATCCAATTCTTCGACTTTTCAATTTGATGAAAAGATTTACAATGCGATCGAATGGCGAAACATAGGTCCGTGGCGAGGAGGCCGTTCTGGTTCGGTAACGGGGGTTCCTGGCAAGCCGAATCTTTTTTATTTTGGCGGCACAGGTGGCGGGGTTTGGAAGACCTCTGATGGCGGAAGAACCTGGAAAAACATTTCAGATGGTTATTTTGGAGGCTCGGTGGGTTCCGTAGCTGTCAGTGATGACGACCCGAATGTCATCTATGCTGGGGGTGGAGAGGTCACCGTTCGGGGGAATGTTTCCAGCGGTTACGGCATTTGGAAAAGTGAAGATGCTGGAAAAACCTGGAAATTCAAGGGCTTGAAAGACTCCCGCCACATCCCTCGAATACGCATCCATCCCAGAAATTCCGAATTGGTCTATGCTGCGGTATTGGGAAATATTTACGCTCCCAGTGATGAACGTGGCGTATTCCGAAGCAAGGACGGTGGGAACACATGGGAAAAAGTCCTTTTCGTCAATGATGAAGTGGGGGCTATAGACTTGACCTTCGACCCTACCAATCCACGCATTTTATACGCTTCTACCTGGCGCGTTCGCCGCACTCCTTACAGCCTGTCAAGTGGCGGCGAAGGTTCGGGCTTGTGGAAAAGTACAGATAGTGGTGATACATGGAAAAACATCAGCCGGAACGAAGGCCTACCCAAAAAAGACACCCTCGGCATCATTGGCGTAACGGTTTCGCCAGTTAACCCGGACAGAGTATGGGCCATTATCGAAGCAAAACACGGCGGCGTTTTTCGCTCTGACGATGCAGGCAAAACCTGGAAAAAACTCAACGAAGACAGAAGCCTCCGCCAACGCGCGTGGTACTACAGTCGAATTTATGCCGATACTAAAGATGCTGATGTGGTTTATGTCATGAACGTTAGATACCACAAATCAAAAGATGGCGGCAAGACCTTCAAAGCAGCAAACGCCCCTCATGGCGACCATCACGACCTTTGGATTGCCCCGGAAGACCCCCACCGCATGATTATTGCGGATGACGGCGGGGCGCAAATATCCTACGACGGCGGTGAAACATGGACCACCTACCACAACCAACCCACCGCCCAATTTTACCGGCTGACAACAGACAACCACTTTCCCTACCGCATCTACGCAGCACAGCAGGACAACAGCGCCATTCGCATCCTGCACCGCACCTCCGGCAATTCGATTACGGAACACGATTGGGAATCTACCGCGGGTTGCGAGTGTGCCCACATCGCTGTTGACCCAACCAATGACGACATCGTTTACGGAGGTTGCTACGATGGTTTATTGCAGCGCAAAGACCACCAAAACGACCTGAGTCGCGCCGTCAATGTTTGGCCCGACAACCCGATGGGACACGGAGTGGAGGATATGAAATACCGCTTCCAATGGAATTTCCCGATTTTCTTTTCTCCGCATGACCCAAAGAAATTGTACACCGCGTCGAACCACTTACACGTCACCTACAACGAAGGGCAAAGTTGGGAAACCATCAGCCCGGACCTCACCCGGAATGACCCGGAAAAGCAAAAATCATCCGGGGGACCTATCACGCAGGACAATACGGCTGTGGAATATTACTGCACGATTTTTGCGGCAGCCGAATCTCCCCGGGTGAAGGATCTGATTTGGGTAGGTTCGGATGACGGCTTGGTTCACGTCACCAAAGATGGAGGCAAAAACTGGGAAAATGTCACTCCGCCCAATATGCCCGAATGGATCATGATAAACAGCCTGGAACCAGACCCCTTCCATGACGGCGGCTGTTATGTCGCGGCGACGATGTACAAGTCGGGCGATTTCAAACCCTACCTTTATAAAACGTCTGATTACGGCAAAACCTGGACGAAAATCGTGAAGGGCATTGCCCCTGAACATTTTACCAGAGTCGTCAGGGCCGACCCGAAACGTCAAGGTTTGCTTTATTGCGGAACCGAGTCGGGTTTGTATATTTCCTTCGATGATGGCGCTAATTGGCAGCCCTTCCAACTCAATTTGCCGATTGTTCCGATTACCGACCTTGCGGTGAAAAACGATAACCTCATCGCGGCTACGCAGGGAAGAAGTTTGTGGATTATCGATGACCTGACCCCATTGCATCAGTTGACGGATGAAATTGCCCGCAAAGAAATTCATTTGTTCCAGCCAATGCCAAGTTATCGCATGAACGGTGGGCAGAACAAAAAGGTGAAAAACGCGGGAATCAATCATCCAGGCGGGGTAATGGTGTATTACTATTTGAAAGATAAACCCGCCGATTCAACAGAGGTCAAACTCGCCTTTTTCGAAAATGACGGAACCCTCATCAAAGAATTTTCCAACAAGGCAAAGGAAAAAAGCGATAAATTGAAAGTGAAAAAGGGGTCAAACCTTTTCACTTGGAACATGCGTTACCCCGCCGCCAAAAAATTCAAAGGCATGATACTTTGGTGGGCTTCATTGAACGGTCCGAAAGCAATACCCGGTACCTACAAAGTAAAATTGAGCGTAGGGGATAGGGAAGAAGAAGGTTCTTTTGTCATTTTAAAAGACCCTCGCTCGCCTTCGACCGAAGCCGATTTTAAAACCCAATTCGATTTTTTGAAGGAAGTTAGTGATAAGGTTACCGCGGCACACGAAGCTATCGTCGATATTCGAACCGTCCGGGAACAATTGAATAGTTTCACCAAACGCTTGGGGGGTGAAGAAAACCTCAAAGCGTTGAAAGCGAAAGCCAAAGATATCGATTCCACCATCACTGCCATCGAAAAAGAATTGTATCAAACCAAAAATCGCAGCCGGCAGGATCCCCTCAATTTCCCCATCCGGTTGACAAATAAGCTGGCACACTTGAATTCCCTGACTGGAAATGGGGACTATCCACCCACCGAACAAGCTATTGAAGTGAAGAATGAATTGGTTGGAGAAATTGACAAACTTTTGGAAGCTTTCAAGGCCGTAAAAGAAAAAGAACTTCCCGAATTCAATAAAATGGTGCGGGAAATGGAGGTGGACGCCATCATTTTAAAAAAGGAGTCGGATTGAGCCGGCTTCCACATGGAGGGGGTTCGGAGTTCAGCGATAGAACTTCGAACCCTCCCGATTTCATCGACGCCTTAAGTCACCTTCACCTTTCTGATTATCCGCGACAGTATTTCCGGAAAGAACCGTTTCATATATACGGCTAAAATTTCTACCCCTCCGATGGTTACTTCCTCCTTTTCCTTTTCGATGGCGCGAATTATTTTTCCGGCAAGTTTTTCCGGCGCCATACCCTTTTCAGTGGACTCATCCATGGTATTTTGTTTGCTGCCGTCGCCAATCAGAGCATTTACGGAAATTTGGGTTCGCACAAAACCGGGACATATCAGGGTAACTTTGATGTTATCCCGATAGGTTTCTGCCCGCAGGGCATCGAAAAATCCATGCAGACCGTGTTTGGAAGCGGCATAAGAAGAACGAAGCGGGGAAGCGAATTTCCCCATCAGGCTGCTAATGACCACCAAATGCCCCTGCTTGCGTTGCAACATTTGTGGCAGTACTGTCTTGGTAAGGGCAATGGTCCCCAATAGGTTGATTGCGATGATTTTTTTATCCACTTCAAATTGGGTGTCTTTTGCCAATGCGCGTTGTGTGATGCCCGCGTTATTAATCAGGATATCAATGCTCCCCATCTTTTCCGTTAGCTTCCCAACTATTTCTGAGAAGGAATCAGGTATTTCAAGGTCCAAAACCTGGATAAAAATTTTTGAACCGGAGTCGCAGTTCGATTTCACTTTTTCCAGGGCTTCTTTATTTCTTCCGGAAAGAACTAAATTTGCCCCGCGTTTCGCAATGGCATA
>CAZJYF010000013.1:17170-20520 GCA_964549665.1 uncultured Saprospiraceae bacterium | reverse complement strand
AACGAACCTTCGTTCATTTGTGTTTTTGGCGACAATTTCCGCTACGCAAGCAATGATTGGAAAGAAGTGGCCCTCCGGGCAGGTGTTTGGGGGCATATTTCAAACGACGTGCAAAGCAGCATTAGCCTTCCGGCGATTACGATCACCGCCGTTCTCGAAATGAACCGCCTGAACCTCGGCATCAGCTACGACATAAATACCGATAAGGTTGCGGGACCAACCAACGGAAGAGGCGGCGTTGAACTTTCACTGATTTACGTCCATCCGGCTAGCCACAAAGAGCGGGTTCATTGTCCGAAATTGTAAAATAATTCTCCGTTAGTTTCCAAAAGAAAAGGCTGCCGATGTTTTAAAGCATGGGAAGCCCTTTCTCTTATCTGTTCACATTCGCCAAAAATCAGATGGCTTGGGAGGAGTATTTTTTCCAACTCAAATCAACTTCCGCAATCGAAAAGCTACCTTTAGGCGTTCACCCTTTCGGATTATCACCATTTTGACTTTCTTGCCCTCCTTTTTGCTCAATATATTTCCAATATGCCGGAGGGAAAACAACTGGGCAGGCATTCCTTTCAATTTCTTAATTCTGTCTCCTTTCCTTATGCCAGCCTTCCATGCAGGAGAGTCTTGAATGACTTCGTGGATAAAATAAGTATTCAATTTATGACCTCCGGCGACGACGAAAATGCCGCTTTTGTCAAATTCAAAAGCTTCGTCCAGGTTTTTATACGGTTTTAAATAGAGCATTTGTTTTTGGTAGTCAATAATGATGGAAAAGCGACTTAGGATTTGGTTTCCCAAAATTCCGTTTCTGTTAAAAAGAAGAGTGGTATCAGCATCTTCGGGGAGGTCTCTGAAATTGGTGATGACGTTTTTCAAATTGAAGCTTCCTATTTTCAATTCATTAATTCTACCGACGGCACCTTCCAAAAACCCGCCCAAGCCCATCCCGATATTGCCGCGAATCAGGTTGTCGGGCAACACCATGCGCCGGTCGGTATTGGTGTGGAGAAGCAGGGGGATGGAGGCCCCCGTATCCAGTAATAATTTTAATTGCAAAGTCGAATCATTTGGAAAGCGGGTGGTGGCGGTAATGTAAGGCTTGTGTTTAAAAATTTCGATGGGAATCTTTTCGTATTTTTTCAAATTTTCCTTAAAAGACTTTGGCTTGAAGAGGGATATTTGGTTTTTCTTGAAGTCGATTTTTACAATAAAACTCCTGAAGACATCCGAACCTAAGATGCCGTGAATCGTCATTCCGGCAATTTCTTCAAAGTGAAAATAGTCTTTTTCCAATACCAGCATGGAGTGATTGGAGAGGGTCAGGTCAGCGATTTTCAGTTGAATGCCTCGCACCAGGTAGGCGATTAATTTGACGTTCATATCCGACCCGTAGATGGTAAACTTTCGATGGTATTTAATCCCAAGTAAATCTGTAATTTTTTTTTTGGAAAAGATGGTGTGTTCAGCACCTGTATCGAAAATAAATTCGAGGGGGAAGACCCCATTAAATACCAAATTGACCACCATCAAATTATTTTTATATTCAAAAGGAATGTCATATCTGTTGTAGTTCCTTTTGGTTCGTTCCCTCACTCGTGGTCGGGTAGAATAAACCAAGTCATAACCGGAGGTCTTTTTATTGGGGTCCAAGTCATTTTGGGCATTGGAGGTTACCGATACAAGAAGCAGCAATAAGAAACAAGTCGGGAACTTCATGTGCATTTATCAGAAATTTGACGATTTGGTAAGGTGAAAAAATATGTTGCATTGCCTACCGCTCAACTGCCGATGGACAAAATGAACTACAGTGGAATATTTCCGTGTTTTTTCTTTGGCAAATTCAGGACTTTATTTTCCAGCATGGCGAAGGTTTTTATCAATTTTCGGCGGGTATCTCTGGGGTTGATTATTTCGTCAATAAACCCCCGGCGTGTAGCCCGGTAGGGGTCGGCAAATTTTTCCAGGTATTCCTTTTCTTTCTCTGCAAGCATTGCTGCGGGGTCTTTGGAGGCTGCAATTTCCTTTCTGAAAATAATTTCGGAGGCCCCTTTTGCGCCCATCACGGCAATCTCGGCGGAGGGCCAGGCGAAGTTCATGTCTGCACCGATGTGTTTGGAATTCATTACGTCGTAGGCCCCACCATAGGCTTTGCGGGTGATGAGGGTGACGCGGGGTACGGTCGCTTCACTAAAAGCAAAGAGCAACTTCGCTCCATTCACGATGATGCCGTTCCATTCCTGGTCGGTTCCCGGAAGGAAACCCGGCACATCTACTAAGACCAACAAGGGGATATTGAAACAGTCGCAAAAGCGAACGAAGCGTGCGCCCTTTTTGGAACTATTCACATCCAATACGCCCGCGAGATTGATTGGCTGATTGCCGACGATACCAATGCTTCTGCCGGCAAGCCTAGCAAAACCGACGACGAGATTCTCGGCGAATTCTTCGTGAATTTCAAAAAAGGAATCTGTGTCCGCGATACCTTCGATAACTTCCCGCATATCGTAGGGTTGATTCGAATTTTCAGGGATGACATCGAGTAGTTTTTCCCGCGCCTCTTCACCAATTTTAAAGGGAATTTTCGGTGCTTGTTCTTCGCAATTTTGAGGAAGATAGGAGAGGAGTTTTTTTATTTTTTCAAGGCAATCGATGTCGTTGGTGGCGGTAAAATGGGTGACCCCCGATTTGGAGGCGTGGGTGTGGGCCCCACCCAATTCTTCGGATGTAACTTCCTCATTCGTAACGGTTTTCACCACATTTGGCCCGGTGACGAACATATACGAAGTTTGTTCTACCATGATGGTGAAATCGGTCATCGCAGGTGAATAGACGGCCCCTCCGGCGCAGGGTCCCATGATGGCGGAAATCTGAGGAACCACCCCGGAGGCGATTACATTCCGGTAAAAAATATCTGCATAACCACCCAAGGATCGAACGCCTTCCTGAATGCGGGCGCCCCCCGAATCGTTCAGTCCAATTACCGGCGCCCCATTCTTCATTGCCAGGTCCATTATCTTGCAAATTTTTTCTGCATGGGTTTCGGAAAGCGAACCCCCAAAGACGGTAAAATCTTGCGCGTAAACGTAGACCAAACGCCCGTTGATGGTTCCGTAACCCGTCACGACACCATCGCCGGGAAAGATTTGTTTTTCCATTCCAAAGTCTGTATTGCGGTGGGTGACCAACATGCCCATTTCTTCAAAAGAATCGGGGTCGAGAAGGAAATGGATGCGTTCTCGGGCAGTGAGTTTCCCTTTTGAATGTTGGGCGTCAATGCGGTCCTGCCCGCCACCGAGTTGCGCTTCATTGATTTTATTTTCGAGGAGTTGAAGTTTTTTGTCCATGTTGCT
>CAZJYF010000013.1:0-17070 GCA_964549665.1 uncultured Saprospiraceae bacterium | reverse complement strand
GACCGATTAAATTATCCGGAAAACCACATCGAAGCAGACAACCGGCTGAGTTGGTTTCTCGGAAAATTGGACGCAAAATACGGGGGAGAAGCCTTTTATGTCCATTTGCTGCGGGACAAGGAAAAGACGGCGGAAAGCTTCAACCGCCGGTGGAATAAAAGCCGGATGGGTATCATCGATGCCTATGGGTACGGTATCTTGATGCGCCAAAGGCTTGAAAATAATGAGGCTGCTAGATTCAATTATTGCTTGGATTATTGTGAAACGGTGACGGCCAATATCGCTTGTTTTTTAAAGGATAAACCTCGAAAAATGGTTCTCCACTTAGAAAACATCAAGGATGAATTTCCGGTTTTTTGGAAACGAATTAAGGCAGAAGGGGAACTCGAACTGGCGTTGAAGGAATTTGATTCGCGGTACAATGAAAGCAAAAAGCAGGAAAAAAAATCTTTTGAAACTTGGTTTCAAAAAATTAGGCGAAGTGTCGCTTCGAGTTAGAATTCGACATGAAAAATTTACTTTTCAAAATATATCCCCGGCTGTTCTCCAGGAACTTTTTTTGGAAGTGGAATTTCCTTTTGTACCGCTTGGGACTTAGCGGCATGGGAGTTTTGAATTACCACAACTTCAAACTTTCCGGTGAATATTCTTTTTTGAAAAAGGTGATAAAAGATTACAAAATTACCACCATTTTTGATGTTGGTGCCAACGAGGGGAAGTATTCAAAAACGGCTTTGGAGTTGGGGTTTCAAGGGGAGTTATTTTGTTTTGAGCCGCATCCAGGCACCTTCAAAACTTTGCAAAAAAGCCTCCAATCACTCCCCGTCCACCTTTTCAATTTTGGATTTTCCAATAAACCGCATCCTGCTAAAATATACGATTATGGGCAGCCCGAAGGTTCTTCCAAAGCTTCTCTTTTTGAAGAAGTTTTGCAAAACAAAAGCGAAAAGGTCGTAGCCCACGAAGTGGATATTACCACCATTGACAATTTTTTGGAAGAAAACAATCTCCAAATCGGTTTGCTGAAGGTGGATACGGAAGGCAATGAATTCAACATTTTGTCGGGGGCTCAAAAGGCTTTGGAAAAGCAAAAAATTGACATCATCCAATTTGAGTTTGACAATATGAACATCGTACCCCGCGTATTTTTCAAAGATTTCTACGAGTTGCTTGTCAATTACAATTTGTACCGGCTATTGCCAAACAGCCTATTGAAAATCGATTATGACCCTCTTACCTCCGAAATTTTTGCCTTCCAAAATGTCGTTGCCATTCGGAAGGCGATTGATAAAGAAAACCGGAAATGAGGAAGTTGTTGGAACACGGTTTTAAAGGTCTCTATTACTTTTTAACGAGTAAAACCTATCGCATTTTTTTTCGGTTACTGCTGCAACTCGGTGGTAAAAACAGGTATAATCCGGTGAAAATAAGGGCTTTAGGTTACAGGCTTGCGCTTCCCGACGGACCTTCTTTTCTTTGGCAATTTTATGAAATCTTTTTCAAAGAGAATTACAAATTCAAGTCGGATAAAAGCAAGCCCCTCATCTATGATTGTGGGGCCAATGTGGGTACGAGTTGTCTTTATTTTAAGAAACAGTTTCCCGAAGCAATCATTCACGCCTTCGAACCGGATCCCGAAATATTTTCTTACCTGGAAAAGAATCTTGCCGCAAACGGAATCGAAGATGTCCAACTGCACCGAGTTGCCGTCTGGAAAAAGAAGGAAATCCTGCAATTTCAAACCGAAGGGGCAGACAGTGGTAAGGTTTCTCCTGGTTCCGCCTCCACGGTGGAGGTGCAGGCAATCAGGCTAAAAGAATGGATCGAAAAGGAGGAGGAAACGATTGATTTTTTAAAGTTAGATATCGAAGGGGCTGAGGTGGAGGTGGTTCAGGATTGCGCAGAGGTTTTGCCAAAAGTGCGGCATCTTTTTGTGGAATACCATTCTTATAATGAACAACCACAGCACTTGGGTAGCATTTTGGAAATATTGACAGAACGGGGATTCCGGTATTACCTGGAGAATGAATCTTTGCGAAAACAGCCCTTTATCCAGAAAAAAGGAAAAACCGGGATGGACATGCAAATAAATATTTTTGCTTATCGCGAAAAGGGAGACCCTTAGAGCTTTTCCCCAATTCCTTCGGGGTGTTGCCTCGGCGGGAATAGGACGAGAGGGGCGAGGTGATGCCTGAGGGTCGGTATTAAGGCATCACCTCGTTGTCTTCCCTCAAAACCAACCCGCCGAGGCAACACCTAAATCCCTGTTAAAATTCAGGATTTGATGTACTGGACTTGGCGTGATTTAAAGTCAGACAGAGTCTAAAACCGAAAACTTTTTTTTACCTATACTATGTAAGCATGAAAGTTGCGATTGTAAGTACATCTGATGCTACCGGTGGTGCAGCGATTGCCTGCCAGCGATTGGCCACAGCCTTGTTTGAACAGGGTGTAGATGTCTCTCTGGTCGTCAAAGAAAAAAAGACCCGGCTTCCGTTCACCGTTTCTGCTAATCCGAATTGGCTTTCACAAAAAATGGGCTTTGCCCGTTTTGCGCTTGAAAAACTTTTTTTCCTGCTCCAAGAACGCTCAAAAGAGGTCATATTTCAGTTTTCTACCGCCCGCTTCGGACAGGATATTTCCAAAATGGAAGGAATCCGGCAGGCAGATATCATTCACCTCCATTGGGTCAATAACGGGTTCTTGTCTTTGAAAAATTTGCGGCAACTGTTTCGACTCGGCAAACCCGTTGTTTGGACGCTGCACGATATGTGGGCCTTCACAGGTGGTTGTCATTATTCGGACGACTGCCGGGGGTACGAACAGCATTGTGGAAACTGTCCTTTCCTGAAAGAATCATCCAAGAAAGACCTATCCAATAAAATTTTCCATCGCAAAATCGACCTCTACGCTTCGGCGAAACTCCATATTACCACCAGCAGTGATTGGCTCAAAAGAGAGGCCCAAAAAAGCGCCTTATTTTCTAAAACGGCGATTGACCACATCCCTATGCCCATTGATAATCAGGTTTTTATGCCAGGTTTAAAAAGGCGGCAAGCAAATCGCTCATCTTACAATCTCCTCTTTCAGGCGATGAATATCAACGATGAACGAAAGGGATTTGGCTATCTTTTGGAAAGCCTCGAAATTTTAAAGGACCGATACCCCGGTTTTGCCCGAAAAGTAAAATTGTTGGTTTTTGGCAAAGACAAATCCGGTTCTTTGGCAAAAGTGCCCTTTGAAACGGAATACCTTGGTTTTCTTTCGGGGGAGAAAGCCATTGCAGAAGCCTTCCACAAAGCTGACCTTTTCATCATTCCCTCTTTACAGGACAATCTCCCCAATACCGTGTTGGAATCCATGGCCTGTGGCGTTCCCGTGGTGGGCTTTGCCACGGGCGGCATTCCCGAAATGGTGGATCATCGCAAAAACGGTTTCATCGCCCCCAAGCGAGATGTCGAAGAATTGGCAGAGGGCATCCATTGGTGTTTCGAAAATCCGAAAAGGTGGAAACAATTGGCAGAGAACGCACGGGAGAAAATGCTTCGGCAGTATAGTAATGAACTTATTGCCAAGCGGTTCATAGATTTATATCGCGAGCTACTTTCCTAATTGAGGTGGTGACTGGGAGTCATCACCTCAAATCCTTATCCTGCCTGAAAACATTTTGGCAGCACTTTTTGGGCATATTCATACCCTTCTTTCCACCAGGCTTGCATTTCTTCGGGGTCAAAGATGAAGGAATTATCGGTGAGGATTCTCGGCGTGTAATAGCAATTGACTTCTACCTTTCTGTTTTGACCTTCCAACAACCCAATGAGAATATCGTCGCTGGCAATCTGATTGAGCATGAAATCGAAAGATTTCAGCAGCACGTTGAAGGCGTTTCGGGAAGGTAAAGATTTGACCATTTTATTCTCCGGCCTCAGCACGATGGCATCCACGCTCGAAGCCCCTAATTCAATAGCGGGATGCACCGGCAGAAAATTGCCAAAGCCGCCGTCGGCATACTCAAAACCATCTTTTATCACCAGACTCATGAAGGGGACGATGTTGGTGGAAATCCACATCCAATCACAAAAGTCCTCGTATTCGCATTCGTGAATCGACTTGTATTCCACCGAATTGCAACTCAGATTGGAAACCGTTACCACCACCTGTTTGTCACTGTCTCTTAAATATTTATAATCATCCTCCCTAAACGTTTTCCGGATCAGCTTTCGCAAATTTTTTGTTTCCCCAAAGGTTTTCTTCCCCTTCAAAAACATCTTCAAAGTGTTGAAGTGGTTTATCCGGGTGATGCAAATGTTTCCCTTTTTCTGGATGATAAAGGGGGAAGTGCTGAAAATGTCGCGATGCCGGATGGAAGTATAAACTTTTTTTAACCGCTCCAACTGGCCAGCCGCCAACATTGGTGCCAGCAAACTGCCCGCAGAAGTGCCTACGAAAATACTGTATTTCCGACAACAGTGGTTGAGCAAATATTCGCCAATGCCGCCGGCAAAAGCGCCTTTGCTTCCACCTCCCGAAATAACTAATGCATTCATAAGCAAGTGATTTTCAGTGATTCCGATTTGTAGCAGGAGAAATTCCCAACTTGAGCGTTCTGTTCGCCAACCGAAAACCGGCGATTCCAATACTTTTAAAATGAAAACTCTAAAATATCAAATAAAGATTTGTTTTTCTGGCAAATGGGTGAGAATATTTGATTTTATGAATTATTTGCCAGGGAATAACGATTTTCTCTCCCCAACCATTCAGCTCTCTTCTTAACCCGTCTGCATACTTTTCTTCCGTTTCTCTTTCAAATTGTGCAATTTGAAAACATAAACCATTTCTAAACCCCAAAACAATGAAAACCAATTCGTTCAATTACTCTCCCTTTGCTTTTCTTCTTTTTATTATGGCGACGAGTTTTTCTTTTTCGGCATTTCACGCATCGAGTGCCGCCGCGCCAAAACCCATTCACAGGGAAGTGACTCCACCAACCGCCCCCATAAGCCTGAAAGAATTTACCACCCTTTCGAGGAAGGAATTCGAAAGCCGGACGGATCAAAAATTGTCTTTGGGGCAGCGGGTTCTATTTAAAATGATGCAGCGCAAAATCAGGAAGAACTTGAAAAAAAATCCAGATGATGCGGACAAACTTGCTTCTGTGTCTTTAGTATCAGGGCTCCTTTCCTGGACTTCCTTTATCTTAGGGATATTATTTCCAGGTGTAATTATATTTATTTTGGCACTTGGGTTAGCGGTTTTTGCGACATTCTCAGGATTTAAGGCCTTAAAAAAGATAAAAGCAAGGCAAGACGGACGCTCAGATGGCAAGGGCGAGGCCATTTTAGGAAGTGCATTAGGGTTGTCCTTCCTAGTAATGACAATCCTTGTGGTAATTTTTGTGCTCTTCTTTTTAACATTTGAGGACTGACGTATTGAGATTCTTCCATGATTCCGTCCTATTTCCCGGCACTTCACTTTCAGTTTATTGTCAGAATCAGGATTTGCCCGATTACAGGATTTTAGGATTTACCAGATTCTAAATCCCGGAAATCCTGTAATCGGGCAAATCCTGATTCTGACAGTTTAGTCCTTTTCAATCACCCTCCTCACTTTGTAGGGCCGTTTTTGTTGCGATTCGAAATAGGTGCGCATCTGGATTTCTACCACGATTCCGACAGTGATGAGCTGGATGCCACCGATGACCAACATCAATCCCAAAATGAGCAGCGGCTTACCCCAAATATCTTGTCCCAGCAACTTCAGGTATGCCAGGTAAAGATTGATAATGGCTCCGGTTCCGAAGAGAATGACCCCTAAATTGCCGAACAAGTGCATGGGGCGTTGCATGTATTTTTTTAAAAAAAGCATTAGCAGCAGGTCGCTGATGACTTTGAATGTGCGCCCTAAGCCATATTTAGATTTGCCGAATTTTCGAGGCAAATGTTTCACATCCACTTGGGTTATTTTTGCACCCTCCAAATGGGCAAGTACCGGAAGGAAGCGATGTAACTCTCCATACAACCCCAAATCTTTTGCAATTTCACTTCTGAACACCCGCAGGGCACAGCCGTAGTCTTGCATTTTTACACCGGAGGTGCTGCGAATGATCCAATTGGCTATTTTGCTGGGAATCTTCCGCAAAAACAGGCTGTCTTTTCGATGCGTTCGAACGCCTGCCACCAAATCCCAATCGCCTTCCTTTGCCATCTTCAACATCATAGGAAGGTCGGCAGGGTCGTTTTGGAGGTCGCCGTCCAAGGTGACGATGTAGGGGGCTTTTGCAAAATCGATACCTGCCATCACGGCGAGGCTTTGCCCGTAATTTTTGCGCAACTCAATGATTTTAAGCCGCTTGTCTTCAAGGGATCTTAAATTTTTCAAGGTGTCGTCCGTCGAACCGTCATCTACAAAAAGCAGTTCATACGCGTAACCTTCCAAAGCATTCCCGATGCGCTCAACCAACGGTTGCACATTCAATTCTTCATTAAAAACGCAAACGACAACGGATACTTCGAGCTTCATTTTTGGGTGAATTGCTTTAATACTTTAATGGTTTTTCTTTTTGGTTTAGGCTGATTCTATTGCTTTTTCCAATATTTTTCCTGAATAAATCGCTTCCATAGAAATCTTTCCAACATTCTATCATTACATCATTACATCATTGAAGCATTTTCATTTCAATATTCCAATATCGAGGCTTCCTTGTTCGTACAATATTTTAAAGGAAGCCAACTTTTTATATTTTATGTCGTAGGCCATCTGCGGGTTGATGATATACAGCGAATCCTTTTCAAAATCCTTGAATTTCAATTTCAAAATGCGACCTGTTTCGCGGGTCAAATAAAAGCCGTTCGCAGGCTGCAAGCCCAAGCTGTATTTATAAATGGATAATTGCCTTCCCTTGAATTGTTGGGCAGCCTGAATGCTCGTTTCCCGGCATTCCGTACTCCACAAAATTTTGAGCCGGTTTGGCAAAACAAACCAATTGAATCCATTCCGGATGCTTAACAACACTATTATTAAAATCAATAATTCGGATTCTTTTTTATAAAAATAAAGGTAAGCCAAAATGGCCAAAGCGAAGGCTATGCCACCCACTTTCAGGTAAATGAAGGGTTGGGATTGGGTTTCCTTCAAAAAAAGTGGAATAACGGCCGCTGCAACAGCGAGGCTACACAAGACTCCAAACGTCTTAAAGATGATTTTAAATTGGAGGCTGTTTTCTTTTTTATTTTTAAAATGTAAATAAAAAAAGGCGGAAAAAAGAAGTGGAACGTGCATGAGCAGGTAGCGCGGATACACTTCGACCGAAGACCAATAAACGATGATGGTCGCAAAGAAAATGAGCAGGTTGTAGGTGACGAAGGAGTTTTTCAAAATTTCTTGACGCGCCTCTTTTTTAAAAAAATAGAGCAGCAGTAAGGACCAGGGCAAGAAGTGGTAAATCATTTCAAAAGGGAAGCTGAAAAGGTGCAAAATGGTGCGTTGCCAACCGTATTTGACGAAAGTCCTTTTGGAGGATTCTTCAAACAAAGTGGTGAAAACATTTTCCAGCGAGTGCTGTTGTTGATAGCCCCAATAATAGCTTCCGACGACTACCAAAAAGACAAGCATCCCCAGAAAATGGGGGAGCGAAAACAGTTTTTTGAACTGCTTTTTGTATAGAAAAAAAACGAGCAGGGCAGTGCCTAAAAAAACCAAAGCAGGCAAGCCTTTCAACATGAAAGCGACCGCTGCGAGGAAGTATGCGAGGGAGAAAAGTTTATAAAATTGCCGCTTTTGAAAAGCGTGGTAAATGACCATGAATAGGGTGAAGATGACCCACGAGAAACAGATGTCAATCAACCCCAACATAGAATCCCAAAAAAGAATTCGACCACAGGTGATGAGGGCGAAAGCGTTGAGAAAGGCTATTCTGGTATTGAAATGCTTTTTGAAAAAATAAAAAACAGTGCCCGCGTAGGCAAGTAGAAAAAAGACGGTTGGTAGGCGGGCAGTCAGTTCATCGATTCTTCCCGTCAATTCAAAAAAGGCCAGCAAAATCCAATTGTACAGTGGGGGTTTGTTGTAGTAGAATTCGCCAAATAGAGTAGGGGTGGTGAAGTTACCGGAAAGTTTCATTTCGAGGGCCACCAACGATCGAATTCCTTCATCGTCAAAGAAGGCAAGCAACCCCAAATTGATGAGCAAAGCAGGGAAAAGGAGAAGAATTGCTGCCACGTAAAGCCACCGTACATCTAGGGGTTTGCGCTGAAAACTTTCAATCATCCGGACGCTGTAATTTGTGGTAAAAGTAAGAAAAGAGATTCGAAATCGGTTTTTGCAGACAAATATTTGCACCTTTTTGATAACAATGACCAATGACGGATAATGACCGATGCCCCCTTTTCACCATCTAATTCGGCATAAATATTGAAACTTCCCAAACATCTGAAACAAAGTGTATATTCGCGACGTTTTTCATTCTGTCCCGAGTGAGAGCAGGAAGTTTTAGGTTTCATAAAGGCTTGTTGAATGGGCTTTCCGGGCAGATAGATGAAACAGTTTAATTGCAAAGAAAAAAGGAAGATTGTCCATTTAAACGGTGCGGGAAGTTCGCAAACTTTTGAAAATTAACTCTCTTAAGTCCGAACGCTGAACCTAGAACACTCTTGAGAAAGGCATTACCTGATTTCCAAAAACTAACAATATCAAATTTACATGGCACAAGTAGCGTACAAATCTGAAGTCGAAGCGGTTGATGCTTTGGCAAGTTCATACCATGAATTAAAAGAAGAGATAGCCAAAGTTATCGTTGGACAGGATGAAGTGGTGAAAGCTGTTATTATATCTTTGTTCAGCAATGGGCATAGCTTGTTGGTCGGGGTTCCCGGTTTAGCCAAAACACTTTTGGTGAGTACCATTGCCGAAGTGCTGGACCTGGATTTCAAGCGGATTCAATTTACTCCAGACCTGATGCCTTCCGATATCACCGGGTCCGAAATTTTGGGTGAAGACCGTCATTTTAAATTTAACAAAGGCCCTCTGTTTTCCAATATTGTGTTGGCTGATGAAATCAACCGGACACCCCCGAAGACGCAGGCTGCTTTGTTGGAAGCGATGCAGGAACGTTCGGTGACCGTTGCCGGGATGCGGCATCTGCTGCCTTCCCCATTCTTCGTGTTGGCTACCCAAAACCCCATCGAACAGGAAGGTACTTATCCCCTGCCGGAGGCGCAACTCGACCGATTCATGTTCAATATACCCTTGGATTATCCTTCTTATGAGGAAGAAATTGCGGTGGTAAAAGAGACGACTACCCTTCAAAATTACGACCTGCAGCACGTCTTGAAAGGCGACCAGATTCTTTATTATCAACAATTGATTCGCAAAATTCCCATCGCCGACAATGTGTTGGAATATGCCGTTTCATTGGCGACGAAAACCCGCCCCAATACTTCCAAAGCCACTGATGAGGTAAATAATTACATCTCCTGGGGAGCCGGACCGAGGGCTTCCCAATATTTGGTTTTTGGCGCAAAATGCCATGCCGCTATCAACGGAAAATATTCCCCGGACATCGAGGACGTGCGCGCCATTGCCAACTACGTGCTTCGCCACCGCATCGTGCGAAACTACAAGGCCGAAGCCGAAGGAATCAGCGAAGAAAACCTGATTGAAAATCTTTTTTAGATATCCGATTATTTTTATCTCTTGGCATCCTGAAAAAGAAGGGATGCCATAGCTGTTTCCAACACTCCGCTCATTTTTTTTGAATTTTGGCCCAGGTATCGCGTAGGGGCACCGTGCGGTTGAAGACCAATTTTTCATCGGTAGAGTCCCTATCTAAGCAAAAGTACCCCATCCGCATAAACTGAAAGCGGTCGCCCGGTTTTGCTGCTTTCAATCCGGGTTCGACGTAGGCTTTATTGAGGACTTGCAAAGAATCGGGGTTAAAAAATTCAATAAATTCCCGGTCTTCATGTGCCGCAGGTGTTTCATCTGTAAAAAGGCGATCGTACAATCGAACTTCAACCTCCACGGCATGCGGGATGGAAACCCAGTGCAAGGTCCCTTTGGCTTTGATGCCGGATGTGTCCGATCCGCTGCGGCTATCAGGATAATAGGTACAATGCACTTCTAATATTTCTCCCGTATTTTCATCTTTTAAAAAATTCTCACAGTGTAGAATGTAGGCATTTTTCAAGCGCACATTTTTGCCAGGCCCCAGCCGGAAATATTTTTTAGGAGGGTCTTCCATAAAATCCTTTCGTTCGATGTACAATTCTCCGGAGAACGGGATTTTCCGGCTTCCCATGCTTTTATCTTCGGGATTATTTATGGCTTCCATTTGCTCGGATTTTCCTTTGGGATAGTTGGTGATGACCACTTTCAAAGGGTCGAGTACCCCCATCACCCTCGGTGCGGTTTGGTTCAGCTCATCGCGGACACAAAATTCTAAAAGGCCGATGTCAATGATATTTTCCCGCGTGGCTATGCCAGCCTTGTCGCAAAAAGTTCGAATCGCAGAGGGTGGATAACCACGCCGCCGCATCCCCGCCAAAGTAGGCATTCGCGGGTCATCCCATCCGGTGACAAGCCCCTCCTTCACCAATTGCATTAATTTCCGCTTGCTTGTGATGAGGTAGGAAACATTCATTCGGGCAAATTCTATTTGCCGGGAAGGGAAGATTTCAAGTTTTTCTATAAACCAATCGTACAGAGGCCGGTGATGCCTGAACTCCAGGGAACATAGAGAATGCGTGATTCCTTCAATGGAATCCGATTGTCCGTGGGCAAAGTCATACATCGGATAGATGACCCATTTGTTGCCGGTGCGATGATGGGGCGCCCGTTTTATGCGATACAACACGGGGTCGCGGAGGTGCATATTTGGCGATGCCATATCCACTTTAGCCCGAAGTACGCGAGACCCATCTTCAAAAGCACCTTTTTTCATTTCTTCAAAAAGTTGCAGGTTCTCTTTTATGCTGCGGTGGCGGAAGGGACTTTCTTGACCCGGTTCCGTGGGGGTGCCTCTCATGGTGGCGATTTCTTCAGCTGTGGAATCATCCACGTAAGCCAGACCTTTGTTAATCAAATCGAGGGCAAATTGATATAAATTATCGAAATAATCGGAAGCGAAAAATTCGCGGTCTTCCCAATCGAAGCCCAACCAATGGATGTCTTCTTTGATGCCTTCTACGAAAACCGTTTCTTCGGTAGTAGGGTTGGTATCATCGAAACGAAGATTGCATTTTCCGCCGTATTTTTCTGCAATTCCAAAATTCAGACAAATGGCTTTAGCGTGTCCGATATGCAAGTAACCATTTGGTTCGGGTGGGAAGCGGGTATGAACATGGCCTCCGTGTTTGCCACTCGACATATCTTCCTCGATGAATTGTTCGATGAAATTGAGCGCTTCCTTTTCTGTACTCATAAGTTTGGTTTTGAAAAACTAGACGAAAGATTGAAATCTAACAACTAAATGTCGCGCCATTTTCGGCGTCGAAATTCTCTTTTTAGTTTTTTGCGTTTTGCCTCATTATAAAAAATATGCAAATCCTGATTCATTTTTTCAACCGAAGAATTTTCATACCCCTCATTCAAAATAGACCAACCGGTATAGGCTGGAAAAGGGTCTTGGAGTTGATTAAAGTTTCGGTCTTTGAGTACCAAAGCAATCGAACCTCTACTCACCCCACCTCCTTCCGACAGCGAAACCTGTGTTTGTCCAAATTCAGCCATAAGCCAAGCTTCGGGTTGAAGTTGTGGACTTGCTTCCACCGTTTCAAAATGGCTATCCATCAAAACGCCGGAAAATGCCCCTTTTTTTACTTTCTTTGAATCGTCGGAATAGAAAAAATAAACCGGGCAAAAATCAAATTGCGTCTCAAATGCTTGGGCGATGCGCAGGTTTCTTTCTTTTTGAGTCTTTTCCGTATCCCAAGCTTTTTCCATTTGACCGGTTTCTTTTAGCTTTTCAATTTTGTTTCGAGAAGTTTGCAATCGCACCAGGAGCACTCCATTTATTAATGTTTCAATATGCTGCCAGGAAATTTCTTGCCGGGCGTAGTAGGTTTTGCAATTTGCAAAAAGCAAACTTCCCAAAAGCAAGAAAAAATATTGGCTGGGCTTCATATTTTCAATATTTAATAAAAAAATCCAAACAACTCCCCTCCCCAAGTCTCCCCCTCTCTACATCCTGTCAGGCATTTCAATGCCAATCAACTCCATGCCGGATTTCAAGACTTTCGCCACCGCTTGGCTCAATTGCAGCCGGAAAGCTTTCGCTTCTTCCGATTTTGCTTTTAAAATTGAATGGTCGTGGTAAAAACGATGAAAAGCGCGCGCTAAATTGTAGCAGTAATTGGCAACATTGGATGGTTCATATTCTTCCGCCGCCGAAATAATAACTTCCGGAAATTCATAAACTTGAGCTATAATATTTTTTTCCATTTTTTCCATACCAGAATAATTCACCGCTTTTTCAGTGGAAAAATCCCCTGCTTTGCGAAGAACAGATTGGATTCGCACGAAGGCATTTTGGATGTAAGGACCGGTTTGTCCCTGCATGTCCACCGATTCTTTGGGGTCGAAGGTCATTCGCTTTTTTGGATGAACCTTCAGGATGAAAAATTTTAAGGCTGCCAGGGCAATTTTCCGAATAATCGCTTCCTGTTCTTCTTTTGGCAGGTCGGCAATTTCACCCCTTTCGCGAGCATTTTCTCTTGCTTCTCCAATAACTTCTGCGATTAAATCATCGGCATCCACCACCTTTCCTTCCCGCGATTTCATTTTGCCTGAAGGCAAATCTACCATGCCATATGCGAGATGATACAATCCGTTGGCATACGGTTCTCCCAAACGTTTCAAAATTTCAAAAAGACCTTGAAAATGACTTATTTGCTCATCCCCAACGACATAAACCATTTTGTCAATGCCATAATCTTTGTAGCGCAAATGCGCCGTCCCCAAATCCTGTGATGTATAAGTAGAGGTTCCATCGCTTTTGATTATCGTTTTGACTCCCAAGCCGATATTTTCCAAATCTACCCACACCCGCTTTCCTTCGCGTTGGAAAATGCCCCGCCGAAGCCCTTCCTCGATTAGTTCTTTCCCCAGCAAATAGGTGTCCGATTCGAAGTACAATTTATCGAAAGAGACCCCCAATTTGTTGTAAGTTTCTTCAAAACCGCTCAACACCCAGGCATTCATTTTTTGCCAAAGCGCTCGCGTGGACGGGTCATTCGACTCCCATTTCCGGAGCATTTCGCGGGCTTCTTTACCCAATTTACTAAATTCGTTGAAATAATCGTTTCTATAATTGTCAAAAAATACCTCCCGACTTTGCCCTTGCTTTTTTCGCTTTTCAAAAAGTCTTTTTCCAGCTTCCGTGGATTGCCACAGCGCGTACTCCTCTTCGAATTCTCGGGCGAACTGCACATAAAAATGTCCCACGAAATGGTCACCTTTGATGCCGGCACTTTCCGGTGTCCGGCTTTCTCCAAATTTTTGCCAAGCCAGCATGCTGCGGCATATTGCGATTCCCCGGTCGTTCACGATTTGCACCTTAACTACTTCGTAACCAGCCGCTTCCAAGATTTTGGAACAGGACCAGCCCAATAAAATATTCCGAATGTGCCCCAAATGCAGGGGTTTGTTAGTATTCGGCGAGGAAAACTCCACCATCACCTTTTTATCTTTCAAGGGCTGTTGGCCAAAGTCCTCGGACAAAGCAATTTCATTTAAAATGGTCTTCCAAAATCCTTGGCTTATCCCCAAATTCAGGAAACCATTAATGACGTTGTAGCTTTCTATTAACGCCTCATTTTTCACCAAAAACGCGCCTACTTCCTCGCCGATTATCTCCGGTTTTTTCTTCGCTATCCGGCTAAATGGAAACATCACCACCGTATAATCTCCTTCGAATTCCTTCCGGGTGCTGTTCACGGCAACTTCATCAATCTTAATTTCGCTGCCGTACATTTCCTTCACTGCCTTTGCTATTCCTTGCTGAATTACCGTTAAAATGTTCATCAAAGTTAAATGACTTTATTTTTTGAAGCTGAAAGTGGAAAGATTTTAAAAATCATTCACATTTGGTCAGCCCGTTTCAAAGGGGGCAAAGGTATTACTTTTGCCTTTTTTTAAGAATAATACCAACGAAACATCAAAAGGAAAGCCATAATTTAAAGCAGGTTTGAAATTATTTCTACTTTCCCGTTTTGAATTTTTCATCATTGACAAAAGAGGAAAACACTATTTAACTGTGCGCAAATTTACCATCTCCGATATTCATGGCTGTGCAAAAACCTTCGAGGCTTTGCTGAATCAAATTGCCTTTTCCAAAGAAGATGACCTTTTTCTTCTCGGTGATTATATTGACCGAGGTCCTGATGCCAAGGGGGTGATTGATTTCATTTTAAGCTTGCAATCAATGGGGTTCAGGGTTCATTGCCTGAAAGGAAATCACGAAGAGATCATGCTGAAATCAAGAGAAAATTTGGAACAATTTCTCTCTTGGTTGGATTGGGGTGGGCTTCAAACTTTGGAAAGTTTTGGACTCTTTGATTTAAAAGAGGTTCCTCAAAAATATTGGGATTTCCTGAATGGACTAGAGAATTTCTTCCTTGAAGATGAGTATATTTTGGTTCATGCCGGTCTGAATTTTGAAGTCGAAGACCCCTTTTCAGATGAAAATGCCTTGCTTTGGTTAAGAAATTGGTATGGACAAATCGATTATGCGTGGTTGAAAAAATTGATAATCGTGCATGGGCATTCCCAAACCACCACCGACTTTATCCAAATGGCCTGCCTCGAATTAGACCAAAATCAGGTCATCGATATTGACAATGGTTGTTTTTCAAAAAACTACCCCGGGCGGGGCAAGCTGTGTGCTTTTGAACTGACAAGGCGGGAACTGTTTTTTCAGCCCAATTTGGACGATATGAGTAGTTGGCAGAAAAAAAAGTAAAATTAAACTTCGATGTAGGATAGGACGCGGATTGAACGGATATAATGGATTAAAACAGATTTTTTTATATCCGTTCAAGTCTGTTCCATCCGCTGAAACCGTGTGCCATCCTGTCTGACATGAAGTCATTTAAAAAAGCTAAAAATGGTTTTTCCGTAATTGCGTTCGTCAAAAAAATGTGAATGGGTTTGGAAGTTGTGATTGGGATTGTGTTCTAAAACAAACCATCCCTCCTTTTGAAGGAGTTCCTTTTTAAAAATTAAATCAGGCAATGAGTCGAGACCAGGCAAAGCATAGGGCGGTCCGGCGAAAATGTAGTCGTATTGTTCAAAAGCACGGTCGATAAATTTAAACACATCGCTTCTGATTATATTTATGGACTCTTGAATTTCAAGAGTTTCTACCATTTTTTTTACAAAAGAAACGCATCCACCAAATTTATCAACATAAGTGACCTTTTCACATCCCCTCGATATAAATTCGTAGCTGTGGCTTCCCGTTCCACCGAAAAGGTCCAAAACTTTCATCTCGGAGAATTCAAAGTTGTTATTCAAAATATTGAACAAGCCTTCTTTGGCAAAATCGGTGGTAGGGCGGGTGGGCCAATTTTGGGCAGGCGGGTTAAATCGTCTTCCTTTGAATTGTCCTCCAATAATTCGCATAAGCGACTTTAAATATTTTTATGAGTGGTTGGTAAGTTCAGAAAATCTTAATCACTCGGTAATCTCAAGGTATCAAGGAGTCCACAGTTGAAAGTATCAACGACTCCATAAAGATGCGTGAGTGCCTAATTATTTACAGCGGCCAATGCGAACAAATCAAAATAAAGATGAGCGGGGGTGTTCCCAAATCCTTTACCTATTTTAAGGAAACCTGGCTTGGGAATAAAGTTCACATTTGCAATGTATCGGTAAAAAAGTTGGTAAATTTCGGACTCTTCCAAAAGCTGCCCGGAAACCATTAAAGGGGTTTCTTCCGGGTTCAGTTTAAATTGTTCAAAAACCAAAAGGACGTAGTAAATGGAATCATTCGACTTGGTAAATGGAAACGTGTTGTAGAACAAGAGATTTTGATTCTCAAATAAACAAATTTGCAATTGCCTATCTCTCAAATTTACAAATAGTTGGAATCCCTCTTTGAGCTTGGTCAGCCGTTTAAATCCTTCGATTAAGGGGAGGGCAGGGTGGTATAATTTCCCCGTTGGGAATCGACCATGGAGGAGATTTTTCAAGGCGCTATCGACTTCATAAACCAACCTGGCGCCAAGGGTGGGAAGTTCGTCCGTTTCTAGTTCGGTCGCATAGGCCAAGTTCGTTAGCTCAGAAAGATAACTTCTTTGTTCTCTTTCATTAAACAACCTGTCCGGAATAAAAGTGGAGCGAAGGTTGGGAAGGGAAATAGTTACCTTTTGATAAGGCAATTGCAAGATTTCTTCCTCCTCAAATATTTTGGCAATGGCCAACTTCACCCTATTGTGGTCGGAGTCATTATCGTCAAATTTGCTTTCCTGGAGAAGCAGTAATCGCAGTTGATTATCCAAGACGAGATAAACCAAACTGTCCATCCCAATCAGGATGGACAGTTGGAAGGAAGTCGAAGCTTTTTTACTGAAATCAGGTTCAAGTATTTCAAAAGTTAATTTTCCCAATTGCCGGATAAGATTGGTTTATTTAAATCGCCAAATTTAATCGGTTTGTTCGGGTCATAAGAATGGTCGTATTTCTTGAAGCGCGGGCTTCCCCAATGTCCCATAAACACTTTCCTTTGAACGCCCACTTCCACGACAGTTACCTTCGTATTCTGATAGGTAAGCGTATCTGCTGTAATATCAAAAACGACCTTGTTGGTAAATGGAACATAGGGCAATGAGTCGAGATTTAGCCCTATAGCGTTTACGGAATCAATGGCAAGTTTGAAAGTCGTATCATAAGTTACGGCATCCATATTAGTTGGATCATCAGGGTCGCCAATAACTTTAACCATGGCAAAAGAATCATGGGTCAACACCTGTTTTAAGGTGTCAAAATTTTTTGCGAATTCCCCTGTAATGCCTCGATATGCTTCTTGCGCTCGTCTTATTTTGATGAGTTTATCAATAACAGCAGCTTCTCTTCTTT
>CAZJYF010000012.1:11728-20616 GCA_964549665.1 uncultured Saprospiraceae bacterium | reverse complement strand
CACCTGAATACCTGTCAAAATAGTAGGATTTGAACCACTCGGTTTCAACGAAATCTCCCGGCCAACGAAAAATAATCTTTTGAAATGAGACTTTTTGAAAAACAGATTTTCCATTTCATCGCTTTAGCCTTTCTTTTATTTGGGCTTTCGCGCATCGTTCGGGAAGAAGGTTTTTTGACGGGAGAATTTTGGCGCATCTCCACGAAAACCTGGTTCTGGATTGCTGTGGCCCTGCCGGTCTTACATCAGGTTTACGTTTGGCTTGTTTGGCGAATGCAGTTGCATTATTCTTTGATTACCAGATACTTAGGGAAACATGCTTTTGTTTATTACGCGATTGGATTTGCCATCCTCTTTGCTTCGAGATTTATTTCCATCCTTTTTTTGGGGATTTCCAATAAGAATACGATTAGCGGGAATCCGGCTCTTCCTTATGGACTCGCCTTGGTATTATTCCTTCCCGCAATCTGGCTATTTTATTCGGTGAAAAAGTATTTTGGCTTCCGACGGGCTTTTGGAATTGACCACTTTGATTCCTCTTTCCGGGAATTGCCTTTGGTGCGCGGAGGGATTTTTAAATACACCAAAAACGGCATGTACACCTTCGGATTTTTCCTTTTCTGGGTCATCGCTTTGCTTTTTCAATCGAGGGCGGCTTTGTTGGTCGCACTGTTCAACCATCTATACATTTGGGTTCATTATTATTGCACGGAATTGCCGGACATGAAGCGGATTTACGGCGGGGATTAATTTTTTAGGTCGTATTTCAGGCAACAGGACAAAAAAGGAGGGTTTGCTTTTCGCAATTTATCGAAAAAGGCAGGGGCTTCCTCAAAAGAAAGCGTTTGGGAAATATGTTGGTCGAATAGGGGTTTTTTCAACAATTCAAAAACCAGTTTTTTGCGGCGGTTAAAATTCCATCGGGCAATTTTCGATGACGGAATGGAACCGACTTGCGAGCTAATAATTTGCTTCCGCATACTGTGGAAACTTCCTCCCAAAGCGAGCATCACTTCCCTTTTTCCATACCAACTCAATTCGATGATTTTTCCTTCCTTTCCCACTAAATCGACGCAGGATTGCAAGCCTTCGCCACTGCCCGTGGTATGAAAAGCTAGGTCAAAATTGCCTCCCCCTTCCGCAGAATCCTGCGTTTGGAAGCCCATTTCGGTGGCAACCGCCTTCCGGTTTTTGTCTTTTTCCAAAATGGCAACTTCCACCCCTGGAAAAAAAGACAACAGCCTCGCAACCAAAGAACCGATTAACCCAAAACCCACCACCAGAACGCGGTCGCCCACTGACACCCATGCGTCCCAAACCGCCGTTACCGCCGTCTCCAAATTGCTGGCCAGCGCCGCCCGTTTTGGAGGAATGCCGGATGGAATTACAAAAAGGTCTGAAGTAGTTACCTGGCAGCGATTTTGATGCGGATGCAGCAGATGCACCGTTTTTCCGAAAAGGGAGTGCCCATCTGTAACGACCTTTCCCACCAATGAATATCCGTATTTTACCGGAAAAGAAAAACGACCACCCATGTAAGGCACACGCATCGTTTCCCATAGTTCTTGCGGCACCAAACCTTTTGCTACAAGGCGTTCTGTCCCGATGCTGATGAGCGAGTAAAGGCTTTTAATTTCACAGAAATTTTCCTGATGGGGTGGAAGGGTTTCATCTTGAAGGCGGGTATCCAATTCGGAGATGTGCCTCAATGCGGTTGCCTGGTTCATTATTAAGCATGCTAATTTGGGAATTCACGATTCTGGAAAAACGCGAATTTTAGAAGAAAATACCCGGTAGTGGGAAGCCTAAAAAAGATGCCCCATCAAATCTTTTTTGGCCTTCAGGTAGTTGTGATTTTCCCGTTTTGGTTCCATGACGAGTGGAATCCGGCTTACGATTTTTACAGGAGAGTTGTCTATTGCCTCAATTTTCGAAGGGTTGTTGGTCAAAAGGTGAATCCTTTCAATCCCGAGGTCTTTCATGATTTCCACAGCTAGGTTGTAATGGCGTTCATCTACCTCAAAACCGAGGTGGAGGTTCGCATCGACCGTGTTCAACCCTTTGTCTTGCAAGTTGTAAGCTTTCAGTTTGTTTATCAATCCAATGCCCCTGCCTTCCTGCCGCAGATAGATGACCACGCCTCCTTTTTTGGCGGCCAATTCCATAGCCGTGGAAAGTTGCTCACCGCAATCGCAACGTTTGGAACCGAACAAATCGCCCGTCATGCACTCCGAATGAATGCGCACCAAGACGGGCTTGGTTTTATCGAAATTTTCATGCAGCAGGGCCAGATGAGGCATTTTTTCTTTATCTAAGTTGGAGTAAGCAATCATGGTGAAGTTACCCCAATCGGTAGGTATGGCTGCTTCTACTTGTCGTTTCATCCTCGAATAGAATTGAAGGATGGAAGGATTGAAGATTGCGGTATGTGGCGCTGAATTCCTTTTTCTCCAACGTTCGCACTGGTCAATTCTTCCTTCCGTTTATTTTTTTGTTTTGCAAAAATAGAAAAAGGTAGTTCTAAATTGAAATTGTTTTGCAACTGCTCCTTATGAACTTGTTCGGACTTGAACCTTGAACAGCAGGTGGGGGCTTTAGGTTTCAAAAAGAGGCAGGGTGAGTACAATCAAATCGATCGCCTCGACACCTTGGGCACAGAAAATATTTTTTTTGCAGCATTCTTCACGGTAACATTGTCGGTAGTTTCATTGGGAACCATTGCGTCTAATCCTATGGGGAAACTGCACCGGTAAAGCGAAATAGGGGGAAAGTGATTTGTTCCTTTTTGTTCAAAGGATATATTTTTACCTTGCCAGCTCCTTTAATCCTTAGGAGGGATGAACTGCTTCTTAACAAAAAGTTAAAACTTGGTCTCTGCCTGCCGCTTCGTTATAGGTTTCAGCCAATTTAATGGTAACTTCGCAAAAATCACCTTTTTAAATCGAACCAGTTATTGATTGTGTTTCCATTTTATTAAATAGTTTAATATTTAAGTTACTTATCTTCAGTAATTAAGCCATTTAACGCCCTTCAATTCTATTTTGCCAATAGGCAACCACCTTTAAATCTTATTTGTATAACCAAAATCAATGTTATTATGAAAAAAGTAATTCTCTCACTGTTAACTATGGCCACGTGTGTATTTTCTACGGCTATATCTATTGCGCAGATTCACACACCAGCCCCAAGTCCCGGCGCAAAATTAGAGCAAACGGTAGGCTTGACGACCGTGACCATTGAATATTCGCGTCCCGGAGTGAAAGACCGGGTCATCTTTGCCGATGATGGTTTAGTGCCTTTCGGAAAAGTGTGGCGTACCGGCGCTAATTCAGCCACCAAAATCACTTTTAGTGATGATGTGAAACTGCAAGGAAAGGAAGTCAAAAAAGGCGCGTACGCGATCCTGACCATCCCCGGTGCCACCGAATGGACGATTAATTTGTACGAATACGACTCAGGTAGCTGGAACAGTTACACTGAAAAAGAACCCACTGTAAGCCTTACAGCTACCCCTGTAGCCTTGCCCTTTAGTTTGGAATCGTTGACTTTTGACATCAATGATTTGAGAGATAACTCCGCCACAATAAACCTAGTTTGGGATAAAACAGTCGTTCCCATTAACCTGGAAGTAGAAGTGGAAAGCAAAGTGATGGCAGCCATTGAAAAAACCATGAGTGGACCCGGCCGTGGAGATTATTACGCTGCAGCGCAATATTACTATAATAACGGCAAAGACCTGAAACAAGCCTACGAATGGGCACACAAAGCCAATGAAATGGATGCCAAATTTTGGCAACTTCGCCTTGAATCTCAAATTTTAGGTGACATGAAAAAATACCAGGAGGCTATTGCTATGGCTGAAAAATCGAAGGTTGCTGCTGTCAAAGCAGGCAACGACGATTACGTTCGCCTCAATGATAAATCCATCGCCGAATGGCGCAAAAAAATGGGTAGTAGTGGCAAAGCGACTATTAAATCTGCCGTCAAATCTTCCGCAAAAGAATAAGACCTTTTTGTGGTTACTGCAAAAAGCCGTTGGCAGTTTGTGCCAACGGCTTTTGTTATTTTAGGCTGCTTTTAAAAACCCTCCTTTTGAAAATCGGGCACAGCTCTAATGACTCGCAAACAAAGCCCGCATTTCGGAGGCATCCTCCGGTTTGAGTCTCCCGCTCAATATCAGGCGCAACTCCCGTCTTCGGGCAGCCCCTTCATACAATTTTTGCTCTTCGTTGGTGAGAGGTATCAAAGGAGGTACCGGTATGGGGCGTTTCGTTTCGTCGTGCAGGGCGACGAAGGTGAGATAGGCGTGATTGCATTTTCGGGGATTATGCCCTTTCATGTCAGATGCAAAAACTTCTACAAACACCTCTACCGAAGTTTTAAATGAGCGCGTCACGCAGGCTTTGACGGTTATGACATGGCCCAAGGGAATGGGCAGTTGGAACGACACGTGGTCGACGGATGCCGTCACGACGTGGGCTTCACAATGCTTGCCGGCACAAACGCCTGCCACGATGTCCATCCAACGCATGAGGTTGCCGCCCATCAGGTTGTCTAATGGGTTGGTATCGTTTGGCATGACTACTTCCGTCATGGTCGTTTTTGACTCACTTACTTTTTTTGGATTCAATTCGCTCATTTTATGGAAAATAGTGAAACTACCGAATCATTACGCCCTTTTTTTCTAAAAAAGGAATCGTCGTAAAGTTTTGTTCAGAGATGCTGCCTTGAACGAAGACGTATTTTTTATCGTACATGTAACCGTCATAGGTGAAGCTAATCCAGTATTCATTCGTCAGATCAAAGAGTTTGGTTTGTATGGGTTCGATTTGACAGGCTTGAAGTGGGCCGATTTCATCAAAGAAGTGGCGAAGGACGGTAGTTTTCATTTGTTCGCCATTGACCTCCCCGTAGCCCCGTGAATTGATCAGCACATTTTGGATAGCTTGTTCCTTGAGATTGATTATAAAGGTGTCCCAAAGTTCTACATCGACCACCCCGTTTTCTTCTCGCGGAACGATGGCAATGGCTAAATCTTCTACTTTATATTGAGGAATGTCTTTTTTCATTTGAGCCTATTATGAAATTTTCGGTGCATCCGGCTTGTTTTTTATACCATGCTAAGATTTATTAGCAAAGCCGAACAAATCTGCAAAATGATATTTCAACTTTTCTTTGACCTCCTTTATCTCGATTGCGTGTCCTAATTCTTTTGCCAGGCTGGTCACGTCTTTGTCGGCTGCCTGGATGCCACAGGGGATAATATTGCGAAAATAATTTAAGTTGGTGTTGATGTTGAAAGCAAATCCGTGCATGGTCACCCAACGACTCAGATGGACGCCAATTGCGCAGATTTTTCGTTTTGGCAGGACGTCTGTTTGAGGCAACCAAACGCCGGTGAACTCTTGAATGCGCATGGCCCCCAGATTGTATTCTGCCAGCGTGCGAATGACAATTTCTTCAAGATGACGAACGTATTTGTGAACATCCGTAAAAAATTCATCAAGGTCAAAAATCGGATAACCAACAATTTGGCCAGGACCGTGGAAGGTGATGTCGCCCCCCCGGTTAATCTTGAAAAATTCAATGCCGGCGGTTTTCAATGCGGCTTCATCGAGCAATAAATTATTTAATGATCCACTTGTGCCCAAGGTGTAAACAGGCGGGTGTTCGCAAAACAACAGGTAATGCTTTGGCGGGATATAGGCAGTGTCGTCCTTGCCCACCTTCCGGTTGTGCCGCTTGATGTCAACTACTTCTTTTAGCAGTTGGTGTTGGTAATCCCAAGCTTCCTGATAGGGGATTAGTCCCAACTCTTTGACAATGACTTTATGCATATCTTCCTCCCTGAAAAGCTGTCATAAAAGAATTGACTGAGAAATAAAGGGCCATATTTAAGGGTTTAGCCAATTTCTAATCAACGAGTTATAGATTTACTAAATTTTAAAGGTTTAGCAAATCGAAATTTTTGAGATAGCTTCTGAAAAAGGACACAAATGTAGCTATATTTATCAAAATTAAAAATAGTATCGGGAAGAAGAGGCATCTCTTACACGTCGCCGATGAAAGAAAGAAGCGATACATTTTTCAGTCCAAAATCATAAGCCCCATGCGATTTTTTTTCATTTTCGAATTATTTTTACAATTCTCTTACTTTCCTTCGAGTCGCTAAAATTACCTTTGCCGAAAATTAATTATGACAAAAAATATTCTTTTTTCATTGGGCCTCGTCGCTTTTTTATCTGCCTGCACCGACGAAAAAACTGCTGAAAATCAAGTTGCTAATAACGAAGCATCCGAAATTGATTCGCTCCGTTTTGCACAGGAAAGCCACCTGAAAAACATCCGCCAACTAACTTTCGGCGGCGACAATGCAGAGGCTTATTTCAGTTTTAACAATCAATATCTCATCTTCCAAGCCACCAACCCCAAGTGGGACGCAGCTTGCGACCAAATTTTCTATATCCCCATTGATGGCAAATTTCAGGGAAAACGCCCCCCTTTGCTCAGCACCGGAAAAGGTCGAACGACCTGCCCTTATTTTTTGCCCGGGGATACCACTATTTTGTATGCTTCGACCCATCTTGCTGGCGAAAGCTGCATGGATGCCCCCCGCGTGGTGGACGGGAAGTATGTGTGGTCAATTTTTAAACAATTCGATATTTTTGTCGCTGATTTACAAGGAAATATCCTCCGTCAATTGACTGATTCGCCCGGCTATGACGCTGAGGCTACCATCTCACCCGATGGCGAAAAGATTGTTTTTACCTCCACCCGTTCCGGCGATTTGGAACTGTGGACGATGAATCTCGATGGTTCGGATTTGCGGCAAGTGACCGACGAATTGGGCTACGACGGTGGCGCTTTTTTCTCGCCCGACAGTAAAAAACTCGTCTTCCGTGCCTCGCGTCCTAAAACGAAAGAAGCGGTTACAACTTACAAAGAATTGTTTGCACAGGGTCTCGTGCAGCCAACTCACCTGGAAATATTTGTTTGCAACGTTGATGGTTCTAATTTACAGCAGATTACAAATTTAGGGGGGGCAAGTTGGGCTCCATTTTTTCATCCTTCGGGCAAAAGAATTATCTTCTCTACCAACTATCACACAGAAAGTAAGCGGCAATTCAACTTATTTTCCGTCAAGGTTGATGGGACTGGTTTAGAGCAAATTACGTTCGATAAGACCTTCGATTCCTTTGCCATGTTTTCTTCCGATGGGAAATACCTGGCGTTTTCTTCGAACCGACATAACGGAGGCACGAGGGATACGAATGTGTTTCTTGCAGAGTGGGTGGAATAATAATTAAATATCGGTCAAAATAGGGAAGTTATTATTTGACCGATACTTATTTTGGAAACTCCAAATTGAGGTTAAAATGCTAGGAAATCTTCGACTTGTTTTTCAATGATTTTTAAGGTGTTTGGGTCAACAACTTGGCCTTCGGAATTCATCAAATTTTCGATCGAAGAAATGGGCAGTTTATTTGGCATCACGATGGTTCCCACGTGATTTAAAACGCCGGTCAAATGCTCCATCCCCCTCAAATTTCCCGCCCTGCCAGAGGCTATTCCCACCAATGCAGCTTTCTTGCCGCTGAACGATTTTTTGTACTCCCGGACGGAACACCCATCCAAAAACAATTTTAACACGCCTGGGAAACCGCCATTGTATTCCGGCACGATGAAAAAGAATTTTTCTGCCGGGAGAATGTAAGCATCCTGCAATTTTTCCAGGCTGTCCGACTGCCCTCCGTTGGAATACATGTTCGGATGAAACCAATCGTGGGCTGTATTTTCCAATGCGAGTAATTCGACCTTTTCATCGGTTTTGGATTTGAATACGGCAAGGCAATGCGTGGCAAAATGGAGCGCTTCGCTGTTCCGGCGGTTCGTGGAGGAAATTATGGTAATCATGGATTTAATTTTGTGGAAAAGGTATGCAAATATAGGCATTTCAGATCAGCAAACGTTTCCCCGGGGCCCTTTTCTTTTCCAAAAAAAATACCGGGTTGTGGTCTTCCAATTCTTTAAAATTGGCTTATCTTTAGCGGCGGACTTTTCTGAAAATCATCCATCATTTAATCAAAATACCATGAAAATCACTTTTTACGGACACGCATCTATCGGCGTCGAAATGAACGGCAAGAACCTCCTCTTCGACCCCTTCATTAGCCCAAATGAAAAGGCAAAAAGCATCGATGTCCATGCACTCAAAGCCGACTACATTTTGGTCTCCCACGGGCACGAAGACCACGTGGCGGATGTCGAAGCCATTGCCAAAAACAACGGTGCGACGGTCGTTTCCAATTTTGAAATCGTGAGTTGGTTTGGTAAAAAAGGACTCAGCGGGCATCCCATGAATCACGGTGGGAATTGGCGGTTCGATTTCGGAATGGTGAAGTACGTCAACGCCATCCATTCGAGCGTGCTACCCGATGGCACCTACGGAGGAAACCCCGGCGGCTTTGTCGTTTGGGACCAAAACACCTGCTTCTACTTCGCCGGAGATACTGCACTGACGATGGACATGAAACTCATCCCCGCCACCTGTCCGAAACTCGATTTCGCCATCCTCCCCATCGGCGACAACTTCACGATGGGCTACGAAGATGCCGCCACAGCAGCAACATTTATCGAATGCGATAAAATAATCGGCTGCCACTACGATACCTTCGGCTACATAGAGATTGACCACGCAGCAGCGAAAAAGGCCTTTGCGGATAGAGGAAAAGAATTAATTTTGCTCGCAGTTGGAGAGGGTATGATGGTCTGACGGTATGAAGGTGTGGCGGTTTGATGGTAGTTTTTGGCTATTTAATTTTCACACCGCCACACCAACAGACCGGCATACCACAAATAATTTACAGATTTATGGGAAAAGTAGTAGC